>JBPCJJ010000022.1:0-31842 GCA_051005405.1 Gemmatimonadaceae bacterium
AACACCGGCTTGGCGTCACTCGTCGTCTGCCCCGTCGAGACGTGGATGATGTCGGCGCCGGCGTCCACGAAAGCCCTGGCGATCGAGAGCGAGTCCGCCTCGGACAGGCCGTCTTCCATCCAGTCAGTCGCGGAGACGCGGACCGACATCGGGCGATCGTCCGGCCAGGCGGCGCGCATCGCGGCGAACACTTCCAGCGGAAAGCGCAGCCGATTCTCCACGCTCCCGCCAGACTCGTCAGTGCGCGCGTTGCCCACCGGGGTGAGGAAGCTCGACAGCAGGTATCCGTGGGCGCAGTGCAGCTCGGTCATGTCGAAGTCCGCGTCGACGGCCATCCGCGAGGCGCGAACGAAGTGATCGCGCACCGTGTCCATCTCGGAGCGCGTCATCTCTTGCGGCGCGGGTAGCGAATCGCAATAGGTGATCGGGGACGGGCCGGTGATCGGCCAGCCATCGCTCTCCAACGGCTGGTTCTCGCCGCCCTCCCACGGCAGGCAGGTCGAGCCCTTCCGTCCGGAGTGACCGAGCTGAAGGCAGATCTTCGCCGGCGACCACTCGTGCACGAACTCCGTGATCCCCCGCCAGCGTTCGACATGCTCGGTCGCGTACATGCCCGTGCAGCCGAGCGTGATGCGCGCTTCGGGAGAGACGCAGGTCATCTCCGTGGTGAGCAGTCCCGCGCCGCCCAGCGCGCGCGCCCCCAGGTGCACGAGGTGGAAGTCGTTCGGCGTGCCGCCCTGCGCGGAATACATGTCCATCGGCGACACGACGACGCGGTTCACGAGCGTCATCCCGCGCAGGCGGTACGGAGTGAACATCGGCGGCGGCGCGCGCTCGTCGTCGGGGCTGGCTGAATCGCCCGGCGTGTGCCCGGCTTCCGCGCGGCTGGCGAACCATCGCTCCATTCCCGCGACGTATTTCGTGTCGCGAAGCCGGAGATTCTCGTGGCTTACGCGCTGGCTCCTGGTGAGCAGGCTGTACGCGAACTGCTCGGGCTCGAGATGGATGTAACGCTTGACGTGCTCGAACCACTCCATCGAGTTGCGGGCGGCGTTCTGGAGTCGAAGCGCTTCGATGGAGCGTTCGTCCTGGTACCGGGCCAGGGCGGC
The DNA here is from genome assembly GCA_051005405.1 of Gemmatimonadaceae bacterium. Lineage (GTDB taxonomy): Bacteria > Gemmatimonadota > Gemmatimonadetes > Gemmatimonadales > Gemmatimonadaceae > JACDCY01. Next base: position 1,110 of record JBPCJJ010000022.1, read on the forward strand.
CGGCACCGTTTTTCCCGACGACAGGGCACGCGCCAGCGAGATCGCGTCTTCCATGGCCAGCTTGGTGCCGGAGCCGATGGAGAAGTGGGCGGTATGTGCGGCGTCGCCGGCGAGCGCGACGTTGCCGTGGTACCAGCGCGCGTTGCGGACGCGCGTGAACGTCATCCACGGCGCAGCGGTCGTGCGCGTGTCGTTGGAGATGAGGCGGTGGCCCTGCAGCCATTCCCCAAACATCTTCTCGCACGCTGAGATCGTGGCCGACATGTCCATCTGATTGAAGCCCGCCGCGCACCAGGACGCCTCGTCGCACTCCACGATGAACGTCGAGGTGGTCTTGTCGAACCGGTAGCAGTGCGCCTGGAAGACGCCGTGCTCGTTCTCGACGAAGAAGAACGTGAACGCGTCGAATGGGAGTGTGGTGCCGAGCCAGATATAGCGGGCGGAGCGGACGTCGAGATCGGGCTCGAACTGTTCCGCGTGTTCGGCGCGAAAAGCGCTGTTGGCTCCGTCCGCCGCGACGATCACGTCCGCGTCGCCGAGTCCGAGCCGGACAAGATCGGCCGTGCTGCGTACCTCCGTGCCGAAGCGGAGATCCACGCCCAGCTCCGCCGCGCGGCGCTGGAGGATCCCGAGCAGTGTCTTGCGCCCGATGCCGCTGAAGCCGTGCCCGCCGGAGGTGATCCTGCGACCGCGTACGACGATGTCTATGTCGTCCCAGTGCGCGAAGCTCTCGGTGATCTCGCGGTACGTGGGCTCGTCGGCTGCGCGGAAGTTTTCGAGCGTCTGGTCGGAGAAGACGACGCCCCACCCGAACGTGTCGTCTGCCTGGTTACGCTCGAGCACCTTAACCTGGTGCGCGGGGTCGGCCTGCTTGAGGAGCAGCGCCGTATACAGCCCGGCGGGGCCGGCACCGACGATAACCGCGTTCATCGGCGTACCGGAAGCGATAGATCGCCCGCGTGCTGCTCGGTCGCGATCGGAATGGCGGTCCTCAGCCCGTAGGCATGATCGTGGGCACCGCTTGCCTGCGGTTCCTTCGATAGACCCGGAAGTCGCCGTCCAACGTCAGCACCTCAACTCGTGAGTCGAGCTCCGTCATCCGGACCAGGCAGGCGTCAGCCAACGACATCGGTACGTTCGAAAATTTCTTCATCAGTGCCCGGAGGGGTTCGAGCTCGGACGTCATTCGAAAGTCGATCCGCAGGACATCCTCCGAAAGAAGCTCCAATATCGCATCCTGCCCGGAACCGAACCTCGAAAGAAGAAAGCACGCTTCCGAGACTACCGCCTCGCACGTGAAAACCGGAGGCTCGACCGTGTCGAGCACGTCGCGGACCCAGCCGTGGTGACGGTCACGCCTGTTGAGCAGTGCCACCAGGGGCCCTGTGTCGACGACGACCCGAGTCATTTCCCATATCCCGCCATGTGGCGCGGATTGGTCGAAAGATTAGCGGGCCCTTCGAACGTGCCCACCAATGCATCAACCGCGGCAGTCACCGACCGCCGCTCGCCTGTAGCGAGAGTCTCCAGGGCTTCACGAACCAGCGCCGAGCGGCTGGACTTTCGACGGCGGGCCTGTTCGTCGAGGGCGTCATCCAAGCGCTTGGGCAGTTTGAAGGAAACAGTGCGCATCGGGTCGGCCATAGTATTACCTCCTGTACATAAAAGTAATACGTGTCTGAAACGCCGTCCAGCCGAATCGCGCCTGGGCCTAAGTCCCATCCGAAGTGGTCGGGGAAAAGGCGGCGCTGGGGCTTACCCAGTATCAGCTCGCCCGACGTCTCAACTCCAGCCAATCACGAGTAGCGAAGATGGAGGCCGCAGACAGATCCGTGTCTGTAGATCTACTACTAAAGGATTTGTTCGCTCTTGGGGCCAGGCCGCACGATATCGGCCGTACGTTGCGGCGCGCTGCGGCCTAAGGACTGCGCGCATGCAGCCTAGAAGAAATCCTGGAACCAGGTCTTGAACCGCCCCGCCAACCTCTCCACCCCCGCCCCACCGATCTGCCGCCGCTTGATCATCCCGGCGTTCCCGCCCGCGGCCTTGTTCCCGCCATAAATCGCGAGACCAACCACCGTCGCGAACCGCGACGCCTCCACCGAATCGCTCAAGCCCCCGATGTTCTCGCTCGGCACGCCCACGCGCACGCCCATCCCGAACACATCGGCGGCCAGCTCCGCGATGCCCGCGACCGCCGCGGCGCCTCCGGTCATTACCAATCCGCCGCTCAGCCTGTTCGCATAGCCGGCGTTCGTGATCTCCTGCTGCACGAGATTGAAGATCTCGTCCATCCGCTGGTGGATAATGTGCGACAGCAGCTCCCGCGGGATCTGCCGGTCGCCCTGCGCCACTGTGCTCGGCAGCGAGATGACGTCGGCAGGATCGACCAGGGGCTCGTACGCGCACCCGTGCCGCTCCTTCAGCTTCTCGGCGTCGGCCTGCGTCACGCCGAGACCGTGCACGATGTCGCTCGTGACGCTGTTGCCGCCGTAGTTGATCGTCGCGAGGTGCCGGATCTTCCCCTCGTGAAAGATCGCGATGTCGGTCGTGCCGGCGCCCAGCTCGACGAGCGAAACGCCCAGCTCCCGCTCGTCCTCCGTCAGTACAGCGAGCGCGCTCGCCAGCGGCTCCAGCACCAGCTCGCGAACGCGGTATCCTGCCCTCTCCACGGAACGCCGGAGATTCATCGCCGGTGAGCTGCCGATCGTCACCAGGTACATCTCGGTTTCGAGGCGCGTGCCGATCATCCCGACGGGATCACGGATCCCCTGGTTCTTGTCGACGGTGTATTCCTGCGGGATCGCATGCAGCAGCTCGCGGTCCTGCGGAATCGGCTGCGCGCGCGCGACTTCGTTGGCGCGGTCCACGTCGGCCTTGGTGATCTCGTCGCCGTTCACGGCCACTATCCCCTTGCTGGTCATCGCGCGGACGTGCTCCCCGGCGATCCCGGCATACACGGAGTCCACCTGCGCGCCTGCCATTCGCTCGGCGTCCTGCATCGCCTTCTTGATCGAGCGGGTGGTCTCCTCGATGTCGGAAACGATTCCGCGGCGGAGCCCCGTCGTGCGCGCCTGCCCGACGCCCAGAATCTTGATGGTCGAGCGACGGCTCTCGCCGACCGCCTCGCCGATGATGGCGGTCGTCTTCGCGGATCCTATGTCGAGACCGGCAACTATGCGCTCGAGATTCATTGAATTCTGGCGATTACCTGGTCGCGATAGCGAAGGTCGAGCTCGGCGATCGGAATGCTTCGCCGCGCGAGATCAATTTCCACGGGAAAGATATCGGTCAATCCATCCGCGGACACCCCTAGCGGCGCGCGGACCCTGTAGCCATCGAGCTGAAGAACGAGGTCGCCCGCCTCGTCCCGCGATGCCTCGCTGATCCGGTCGAACAGCGCCGGCTCCTCCCTCCGAACGCGCTCGAGCGTGAGGAGCAGCCGCGGATCGGCGGAAAAAACCACCGGCAGCTCCAAAGCCGCGCTCCGCGCGTCGATCGGGAGGGCCCGGCCGCTTCCGGAGAACGGCTGTAGACCCCGCGCGCTCGACAGAAGCGCGACGGGAAGATTCTCCGTCACTGTCACGACGATCGTCCCCGGGAGCCGCCGTGACAGGGAGACGTCGCGTATCTGGGAGTGGCCAAGAACCCGCCGGCGAAGGATCGAAAGATCCTGCCAGACGGATTGCAGCGTATCCACGCGGAGCCTCGCGACCACCTGGTCAGCGTCGAGGTAGTGGAGCCCGCGGACGTCCACGGCGCGCACGTTGAAGAACGAGAGACCGTATATGAGCTGACTGGTGGCGCGCGCCGCTACCATGATGAGCACCACGAGCAGAACGAACCCGATGATCTTCCATCCCGGTCTGCGCAGCCGCTCGCGAACGCTCATTGCCTGGCGTTCAGCAGATCGAGCAGCTCGCGGGCGGTGAGCGTAACGTCGCCGGCGCCGACCGTGATGACGACGTCGCCAGGGCGCGCGGCCGCCGCCAGGGCGCCGGCCATTCCCTCGCGCGGGCCTTCCCACGCGGGATTCCGTCCCTTCCTTCGCAATGGCTCCGAGATAACTGCCGACGTAACACCCGGGATGGGCTTCTCCCTCGACGGATAAATGTCCGCGAGGAACAGCGCGTCGACCGCGGAGAGAGCCTCGGCGAATTCGTCCGCGAAATCGCGGGTCCTCGAAAAAAGGTGCGGCTGGAAAGCCACGACCAGGCGCGCCCCGGGGAACGAAGCGCGCGCGGCCTGCACCGTGGCCCGGATTTCGGTCGGGTGGTGCGCGTAATCATCGATTACGGTGATCCCGCGCGCTTCGCCCACGGCTTGAAACCGGCGGTCGGCGCCCGCGCAGCGCGCCAGCCCGGCGCGCATCTGCTCCACCTTGGCGCCAAGCGCAAGGCCGCTGCCGATAGCGGCGAGGGCGTTCAGCACGCTGTGGCGCCCCGCCATTCGCAGCTCTACAGCTCCGAGGAGCGCGCCATCGTACACGACGTCGAACACCGATCCTGCCGCGCTCTCGCGGAGTCCGGTCGCGACCAGACGAGCGTGCGGCGACGTGATCCCGTACCGGACTATCTCCGCGGTCGCGGGGAGCGGGATCGACGACGCGCCTTCGTCGTCGGCGCACAGCACGACAGCGCGCGCCCTCCCCACAAACTCCGCGAACGCAGCGCGGATGTCGTCGAGACCCGAATACGTGTCGAGGTGATCCGCCTCCATATTGGTCACGACGGCGATGGTCGGGCGAAGCGCCAGGAACGAACGGTCGAACTCGTCGGCTTCCACCACGAAAACCCGCTCGTCGCCGCCAAGAATGTTGCCACCCCACTGCGATACGCGAGCACCCGCGAGACCTGTCGGCGCAAGCCCGGCGGACGCGAGCGCCTCGGTCGTCAGCACCGTCGTCGACGTCTTGCCGTGGGTCCCGGCAATTGCCACGAGCTCTCCGCCGGTCACCGCCTCGGCGAGGGCTTCGGCGCGCCTCACGATCGGCAGGCCGAGCCCGCGCGCACGCACAAGCTCCGGGTGATCCTTCCGAACCGCCGACGTGACCACGACCGCGCGCACGCGCTCCACGTGACCTGGATCGTGCCCCGCCTCGACGGCCAATCCGGCCGACCGCGCCCGCGCCGCCCCGGCGGCATCGGAATCACAGCCGGTGATGGCTACTCCGCGCCTCACGAACAGCTCGGCCAGCGCGGACATCCCCGCGCCCGCGATTCCCATGAAGTGGATCGGGCGAGGATCGGACGGGTCCCGCAAAGTCATGAGGCCTGCTTAACCAGCTCAAGGATGTGCGCGGCGATCTCCGCGGCCGCCTTCGGGCGCGCTCGATCGAGAACGCTCGCGGACATCTGCTCGATCCGGCCGGCGGTGTCGAAGATGGCGCGCACTTCCGCGTCGAGCCGCTCCGTCGAGAAATCGCGCTGCGTGATAACGGTTGCCGCGCCCGCGGCCTCGAGCGCGCGCGCGTTCGTTGTCTGGTGGTCGGCTGCGGCTGTCGGTAGCGGGACGAGGATCATCGGAACGCCCCACGCGGCCAGCTCCGCGGTGGACATCGCTCCGGCCCGCGCGAGCGCGATGTCGGCAGCCGCGTACGCAGATTCCATCGGGGCGATATAGTCGCGCACACGAACACGGTCGCTCTCGATCGTTGCGTACGTCTCGAACGATCCACGGCCCGTGGCCCAGATCACGTGAACGTCATCGGGGATGCCGCGGCGGAGCCACGCAGCCACTACCTCGTTCACCGCTACGGCGCCCTGGCTGCCGCCGAACGCGAGCAGGACGCGCGCATCCGCCGGGAATCCCCACGCCGCTCGCGCGTCAGCCCTGGACGGTCTCGTTTCAGGCGGCGGCTGGATCGGATTCCCTGTGCCGTACACGAGTCCGCCAACGCGCGGCTTGAGATACATCCGCGCCTCCGGAAAGCCGAGGTGGATCTGCCGCGCAAACCGGCTGAACACGCGCGTGGCAATTCCCGGAAAGCTGTTCTGCTCCTGGAGCACTACGGGGATGCCCTTGGCGGCGCCGTATGCGAGCGCGATGACCGATGCATAGCCGCCCGTCCCGACTACGGCTCGCGGCCGATCCTCGCTGGCCAGACGTGCTATCGCGCGCCAGGCCTTCATCCCGCCGACAATCGTCCGCCAGCTTTTCCATACCTGCGAGCGGTAGAGAGGATGGAGATCCAACAGCACGAACGGGAACTCCGCTTTTGGAAGAACTTCCTTTTCGATTCCCCGCTGGGCCCCAACGAAGAAGGGCTCCACTTCGGCGTCGGCCTTCACGAGCGCGCGCGCGATCGCGAGCCCGGGATACAGATGCCCTCCCGTTCCTCCGCCGGCAACGAGAATCCTCACGCGGGCACCGGCGCGAGGGGATCGGTGGCGCCAGCGCCGAACACCCTTTCACGGCTGCTCGCGATGTTCACCAGAATCCCCGTCATGAGCATGGTGATCACGAGATTGGAGCGGCCGTAGGAAATGAATGGAAGCGTTAGCCCCGTGGTCGGCAGAAGCCCGATCGAGACCGCAATGTGGAGGTATGCGGTGATGATGACGGTCACGGTGAGCCCTATAGCCACGAGCTTCTGAAACGGCGTTCTTGCGGCACGGGCGATTCGGAATCCGAGAACACCGTAGCCGACGAATGCCAGGATGACTACCAGGAGTCCGACGAAGCCCCACTCTTCGCCGATGTTTCCCGCGATGAAGTCGTCGTATGCATAGGGCAAGAATCCGTATTGCTGGCGCCCTTCCCCGAAGCCCACGCCGAGCGCTCCGCCCGACCCGACGGCTATCAGCGATTGCGTCTGCTGGTAGCTGACGGTGGCGGGCGCCGAGCCCGGATCGAAGAAGTGGACCATGCGCAGCAGCACGTAGTTCAGGCGCTCGATCTCCTGCCAGATGGCGGGAACGACGAGAACGAGAAGCGCGACAAAATGCCCGATCCGAACACCACCCGCGAAGAGCACGATCCCCATAATGAGCGTGTACGTCAGGGCGACCGACAGGTCGGGCTCGAGCGCGACGAGCACGTTGAGCGCCGCAAGCACGAGGAGGAACGGCAGCAGCCCCTTCGTGAGCCTGCGCATAGTTTCGCCTTTCTTCACGAGCAGCATCGCCGTCCACACGATGACAGCCAGCTTCCCCAGCTCCGACGGCTGAAACGATCCGCCCACGAGGAACCTCCGCGAGCCGTTGATTCGTGGCGCGATCGACTCGGTACCGGGGAGTATCACGACCGTGAGGAGGATCAGCGACAGCAGCATGAGCGGCCACGCCCAGCCGTACCAGCGCTCGGCATCGATCTTGGCCGCGATGGCGAACACGACCAGTCCGGCGATGACGCCGGTGAGCTGGCGCAGCACGAAAAACGCGTGGCCGCGCCCCATCTGGTCTGCCGTAATCGAGCTCGCGCTGTACACTGTAGCCAGGCCGATGGTGAGAAGAATCCACATGAGCACTACGAGCACCCGGCCCTCGAGACCGATCCGCCATCGATGAGTTGTTGCAACCGTCGCGTCGCTCATGCGCCCCCCATCGCGCCGGCGAGCTCCCTGAACCGGTCGCCTCGCTCCTCGTAGCTCGAGAACATGTCGAAGCTGGAGCACGCCGGGGAGAGCAGGACCGCATCACCCGCCGACGCGCCGCTCGCCGCGACTGCGATCGCGGCCTCGAACGAGTCGCCCATCACCTGAACGCTGGTCTCCGAAGAGAGCTCGTGGTGAATCAACCGGGCCGCCTCGCCGTATGCGATCACGCGCTTCACGGTGCGGCGGATCTCGCCGATCAGCGGCGCGTACGGCTCGCCCTTATGGCGCCCGCCAAGCAACAACACGGTAGGCCGCTCCATGGCTTCAAGGCCGACCAGCGCCGCTCCGACGTTCGTCGCTTTCGAATCGTTGATCCATTGCACTCCGCGGAATTCCCCGAGCAGCTCGAGACGATGACTGAGCGGCTTGAAGTTACGCAACGCCCGCGCGATCCGGTCGCGCGCGTCGGTCACCGTGAAAGCCTTGTCCGCGGCGGTCGCCGCCAGAGCGGCCGCCAGCGCGGCCGCCAGCGCGTTCGCGACGTTGTGCTTCCCCAGCAGCGGCAGCTCGCCGCGGGGCATGAGCGCATCGTCTCCCAGCCGGAGCATCCCCGACCCGGTGTCGAGCCACGCATCCGCGCGCTTCGCAAGCGAGAATCTCACATGGCGCCCTGGAACCCCCTCGACCATCCGGCAGCTCGCCGCGTCGTCTGCGTTGCTCACCCAGCACGACCCGCCGGTCGCGTTGCCGAAAAGCCGTGCCTTGTCCGCGTAGTACTCCTCCACGCCCGCGTACCGGTCGAGATGGTCGGGCGAAAGGTTCGTGAGAACTCCGACGGCGGGAGAGAGAGTCGCCGTGTCGTGCAGCTGAAAGGACGAAAGCTCCAGCGCAATCCACGCTGGCGCGCGATCCAGAAGCGCCACCTCCGCGAGCGGCCATCCGATATTCCCGGCGACGGCGACATCGCCCACGAGCTCTTCAAGGATGCCGCCGATCATCGCGGTCGCAGTGGATTTTCCGTTGGTCCCGGTAACCACGACGACGCGAGATGCTTTCAGGCAGCGGAGCGCCACGTCTATCTCGCTGACTATCTGCACCCCGTGCTCGCGCGCCGCAGCGAGCGGAGCCGCCGTAGGCGGAATGCCCGGGCTCACGACGACCAACGCCGCGCGGGCTATGCGGTCGAGATCGTGCCCACCGCACTGAGTATCGATTCCAGCGGCAGAGAGCTCAGTCGCCGCCGCGACTGTCGCGTCAGACGTCGCAGAGTCAGACGCAAATACGGAATGCCCGTGCCGGGAAAGAAGCACCGATACCGCCCGCCCGCTGCGGGCCATCCCGAGCACCGCGATCTCGCCACTGGTCGGGATCCCGGAGATCGGGGGCAGAGTCACTGCACCTTGAGCGTGCTAAGGGCGAGGAACGCGAAGAGGATGCCGAGAATCCAGAAGCGCACGACGACCTGGTTCTCGCTCCAGCCCTTCTCCTCGAAGTGATGGTGCAACGGCGCCCGCCGCAGCACCCTGTGACTACTGGCGTATTCGAGCCCGTACCGGTGTTTCCTGTACTTGAAGACGAACCGCTGCACGATCACCGACGTCATCTCGATCACGAACACGCCTCCGACGATCAGGAGCACGAACTCCGATTTGAGCAGGATCGCGATGGCCCCGAGCGCGCCGCCGAGCGCGAGCGACCCCGTATCGCCCATGAATACCTGCGCGGGGTTCGTATTGAACCAGAGAAAGCCTATGCACGCGCCCATGACCGCGGCGCAGAATATCGTCAGCTCGCCCGATCCACGTAGATAGAAGATGTGCAGATAGGCGCTCGTATCTATGCGACCGATAACGTAGGCGAACAGCGCTAGCGTGCCTGCGGAGATCGCGGAGAGGCCGGCGGCGAGGCCATCCAGCCCATCCGAGATGTTGACCGCGTTGCTGGTGCCGGTGAGCACAAAGGTTACGAAGCCGACGTACACCCAGCCCAGCAGCTGGGACGCAGGCACGATCAGCATGTACTTGTAGAACGGGAGCGTCGTGGACGCGCCAGGCAGCGTCGAGAGCGGGAACTTCCAGATGTAATAGCCGATGGCGAAACCGAGAATGATCTGACCGAGCAGCTTCTGCGCTTCGACCATCCCCTTATTCTCGCGGCCCTCGCGCTTCTGCTTCAGCTTGAGGTAGTCGTCCATGAAGCCTATGACTCCCATCCACACCATGGCGATGAGCGCAATCAGGACGTACCGGTTGTTCAGCCGCATCCAGAGCAGAGTGGGGACAACCGTTGCGACGAGAATGATCAGTCCGCCCATCGTGGGCGTCTGGCCCTTGCTGCTGTGAGTGGCTGGCGTCCCCTCGCGAACCACCTGGTGCAGCTTCATCGACTGCAGCCGGCGCAAGATGAACGGGCCCACTATGAACGCGGTGATGAGCGCTGTCATCGCGGCACCCGCCGCGCGAAAGCTGATGTAGTTGAAGATCCGCAGGAATCCGAACTCGCTCGAGAGCGGATACAGCAGGTAGTTCAGCATTTCTCCGCCCACGTAGTGAGATAGGGTAGCAACCGCTCCAGCCTGACCCCGCGCGACGCCTTGAGTAATATGAGCGCATCCGGCTTGAGCAGGGGCTCGAGCTGCGGCCACAGGGCCTCGACGTCGTCGGCGGTGACGACGCGGGCCGGGCCGCCGGACGATTCGCCGAGAGCGACAGCAAAGTCGCCGATGCCGGCAACCACGTCCGCTCCGGACTCGAGCGCCAGGTGCGCGATCTCCACATGGCATTGAGCGGCGCCCGACCCCAGCTCGCGCATGGTGCCGAGCACGATCACCCTCTGCCGCGATCCGTCCGCGGCCCGTACCAGCTCTATGGCGGCCCGCGCGGATCCAGGGTTCGAGTTGTAGGCGTCGTTGATCACGGTCGCCGGGCCGATCTGCTCCCATGCCGTGCGCATTTTCGGCTGTGGCATTGCCGCTATTCCGCGCGCCGCGTCCTCCATGGTGACGCCGCACGAGCGCGCAACTGCGAGCGCGAGCATGGCGTTGCGCAGATTGTGCGCGCCTCTGAGCGGCGAGCGAACGGTCACGCCATCGATGTCGATCTCCCCCTTCCCATCAGCAGCCAGCCGCCAGCTCCGCGCCTTGAAGTCTCCGTCGTCCAACCCGGCACTGACCACTGAGCGCGCCCTGCCGCGCGCCGCATCCACTATCTCCGGCTGAGACGCCGGCGCGATACCGACCTCGACGCCGTCGTAGGCCGCCGCCTCTTCGCGCAGGACGCCGGCGAGGTCACCCAGTCCCTCGAGGTGTTCTTCCGCGACGCTCGTCACTACCGCGATATCGGGCGCCGCGATCTCGCGCAACAGCGCGACTTCGCCTGGCAGGCTCGTGCCGAGCTCCACGACGGCGATGTCGGAATCGCGCGGGATGGAGAGTATCGTGAGCGGCACGCCGATCCGGTTGTTGAGATTCCCGCTCGTCGCGTGCACCGCGAGCCGGGATCCAAGCGCCGCTCGCAGCAGGTCCTTCGTGCTCGTCTTCCCGTTGCTGCCGGCGACGCCGACGACGGGCTTCCCCCACGCCTTTCGCCAGTACCCGGCGAGCTGGCCCAGGGCGATCAGCGTGTCGGGAACGTGGTACACGGGCACGTTCACAGAGCCTATTCGCGGGAGCTGCGACACGACGACTGCGGAAGCCCCGCGCTCGACCGCGGCGGCCAGATGGTCGTGGCCGTCGAAGGACTCACCCTTGAGCGCGACGAAAATGTCGCCGTGCGAGATGGTACGCGAATCCGTGGACACCGCACGAATCGGTGACTGCCCGGCAGGATTCGTCCCGGCTCCCAGCGCCGCAGCAACGCGCTCGAGAGTCCAAAAGGCAACTGTCACCGGCTGACCGCGAGAATCCCGGCCACGATCTCTTTCTCGTCGAAAGGATAGCGGGTGGTGCCGCGGATCTGGTAAGTCTCGTGGCCCTTGCCGGCGATCAACACAACGTCGCTTGCGTCGGCGACCGCGATGGCGCGCTCGATCGCCGAGCGCCGGTCCTCGATGCGCTCGTATTCCGCATCTGTCATTCCGGCGACGATGTCGTCAATGATCTTCTCCGGAGCTTCCGTTCGAGGATTGTCGCTCGTGACAATTGCAACGTCGGCGCGGCGCGCCGCGATCGCGCCCATCAGCGGGCGCTTGCCTTTGTCACGGTCACCACCGCAGCCGAACACTACGATCAACCGGCCGCTGCACATCGACTTCAGCGCCTTCAGCGCGCGGTCGAGGGCATCGGGCGTATGCGCGTAGTCACGAATAATAGTGGGCTCGCCCGCAAGTATCTCGAGACGGCCGGGCACCTGGGGAGCGGTCGACAGGCGGCTCGCGACCAGGCTCATCGACACCCCCATACTCAGCGCGGCCGCAGCCGCAGCCGCCGCGTTTTCGACGTTGAAGTCGCCGATGAGCGGGAGCGCGACGGGATACGTGCTTCCGTCAAAGGTGAATTCGAACGCGGCACCCGCGAGAGAGTATCGAATGTCGCGCGATACGAGCAAATCTCCACGCCGGCCGAAGAGGAACTTCCTTGGGGCGTGGGGCAAGGCTGTCCACGCCGATTCCGCGGCGTTGATGACCGCTACCCCGTCGGGCACGAGGTACGAGATGAGCTTCGCCTTGGCGTCGAAATAGGCTTCCATCGTACGGTGGTAGTCGAGATGGTCGCGGCTCAGGTTGGTGAAGACCACGGCGGCGAACTCGAGCCCCGACACCCTGCCCTGATCCAGGCTGTGGGACGATACCTCCATGGCGACGCTCTTCACGCCGGTGTCCACCAGCGCACGCAAAACCCGTTGCAGCTCGACGGGGCCAGGCGTGGTAAGCCCCGCGCCCCCCGGGCTGGCCTCTCCCGCGCTGCCGAGCAGCACCCCCAGCGTCCCGATGGACGCAGCCGGCGCCGAGTCGTCGTGCAGCAGAGCCCGGAGCAGCGAGACCGTGGTCGTCTTTCCGTTCGTGCCGGTCACCGCCGCGAGACGAAGACTGCGCGCGGGATTTCCATAGGCGGCCGCGGCCGCAACGGCCGCGGCTGCGCGCGAATCGGTGACCACCAGCGACGGCAGCCTGGTCAGCGACGGATCCTCGACGATCGCAACCCCGGCTCCCGCACTGGCGGCAGCACCGAGGAAATCGTGCCCGTCCGCGGCGGTGCCGCGCACAGCGGCGAAGATGGAGCCGGCGGTCACCGCCCTGCTGTCGTCGGTGATCCCGTCGGCCCGCGCCGGCAGGCGGCGCGCCGTCCGTGCGAGCAGTCCCGCGCTCCGAAGCGCGTCGGCGACGGCGCTTACCTCGATGTTCATCGCTGGTGCGTGAGCGTCACGAGCGTTCCGGCTGCCGCGAAAGTGCCCGCGACCGGATACGATTGCACGGCCGTACCCGGAACGATGCGAACCCTGAAGCCCGCGACGTGCAGCGCGCCTATCGCGGCGCGCAGGGTGAGTCCCGAGACATCGGGCACGACGCGCGGCAGCTCGTCCGGCCGCTTCGCCGGAACGCCTGCCAGCGGCAGTCGCACGACGACACGCCGCGCCGGTGCGTCCACCCGGGGACCCGCGCGTGGAGCCGCGCGTGGAGGACTCTGTGCGACGACGCGGGTCGGAGGCGCCGTATCACCGACTGTCCCCAGCGGCGAAACAGGGACGGGCAGCGGCGCATCGGGCAAGCGCGCGGCGATCAGCGCGCGACGATCGAGCGCGGCATCGCGTGCTGCAAGAGCGGCCTGCAAAACGATGCGACTCACCGGCGCGGCGGTTTCGCCTCCGTAGATGGCGCGCTTGGGGTTGTCGAGCTTGACCACGACCACGTACTGCGGATTGTCGCCGGGGAACAGCCCGACGAACGAAGCGGTGTAACTGCCGGGCGCGTAACCCTGTGCGCCAGAGGTGCGCCGTGCCGTGCCGCTCTTGCCTCCCACGAGAAAGTTTGCAAGGTCCGACTTCATGGCGGTGCCGCTATCGACGACAGCCACGAGCATCCGCTGCATCGTGGCGGCCGTAGCGGGAGTGAACACGCGTCTCAGCACCCGCCTCTCGCGCGAATACACAACGCGGCTTCCGTCGCGAACCTCGCGTACGATCTGCGGCTCCAGCATCTCTCCGCCGTTCGCGATCGCCGCGTATGCCGTGGCGAGCTGCAGCGGCGTCACTGCGATCTCGTATCCCATTACCAGCGCGGCAGCGGACGTTCTCGACCACCGCCGCGGCTCGCGCAAGGTCCCCGACGCTTCCGCCGGCAATGCCACGCCGGTAGGCGCGCCGAAGCCGAGGTCGCGCAGCAGCTCGTACTTGTCCCGCGGGCTCAGCCTTTCCGCGAAGCGCACGATTCCAACGTTGCTTGAAAACCGGATCACGTCCGAGAGCGAAAGCGACGCCGCCTTGCGGACATCACGGATGACTCGTCCCTCGATCTCCATGACGCCGCCGTACGTCTCGATCACCTCCTCGGGCGAAGCGAGACCGCGGTCGAGCAGCGCGGCCGCGACGAATGGCTTCAGCGTGGAGCCCGGCTCGAACGGCTCGGTAATAGCGGTGTTGCCGAACGCGGACGGATCCGCGCGATTGCTCGCGAGCGCGAGCACTTCACCCGTGTGCGGGTTCATCACGACGATGTCTCCGCCGCTGGCGTCCAGGGTGTCCACCGCCTGAGCGAGCGCGCGCTCCGCGATGTCCTGCAGGTCCCGGCTCAGCGTGAGCACGACAGTCGCGCCGACCGGGGCCGCGCCCGACGGGTTGGGAATAGCGCGGCCGCTCCTGTCGCGCGCGAGCCGGAAGGTGGCGCTGTCGCCCCGCAGCAGAGTGTCCAGCGCCAGCTCGACGCCGTCGAGCGCCATCCCTGCGGCGTCGGTGCGTCCGACCACTTTGCGGATTCCCGCGTGGTTCGAGTACACCCGGTCGAGCACGACCGTCGAATGGACTCCGCGCATGGGAAGGAGCGCGGCAATCCTGTCGGGAGAAAATGCGCCGGGGATCTGCACCCACTTGCGGGTCGTGTCCACGGCGCGACTCGCCCACTCCGCGGGCACGCCGGCGCTCGCCAGCACCCGGCGGGTCGCGGTCCTGTCTCGCAGCTCACGCGGCGCGATGCTGATTCGGCGCAACTCGCGGGTCTCCACGAGCACATTGCCCCTGGTGTCGAGGATGGCCCCGCGCGTGGCGGGACGCGAGGCGGACACGAAGTGCTGGCGCTCCGCGCGCGATGCCCACTCGTCGCCCTCGATCAGCTGCACTTGCACCGCCCGCGCGACAAGCGCAACCGCGAAAAGCAGCAGAGCCGTGTGGACCACGCCCGTCCGGCTAGGGAGCCGCAGCGCCATCGCCCCTCCGTTCCAGTATGATCATATGATCGTCTGACGGGACCCGCATCCCGAGCCGTTGTTCCGCGACCGGCACGAGTCGCTCCCTGCTGGACGCCGCGCGGATGTCCCTGGCGAGCCTGGCGCGGTCGCCCTCGAGCTGCAGCCGCATCTGCCCTAGCTCGCGCAGCTCGCGGGCGCCCGAAATGCCGACGCTGCGCCGCCAGATGACGAGCGACGTCAGCAGGACAAACGCTACGAGCACGAGCGCAACCATCGAGCGGCCGCGCAGCGCTACGCGGCTTTTCGCCATCCCCGCAGTCGCGCGCTACGCGCACGCGGGTTTCGCGCGCTCTCCTTCACCGACGGCCGGATCGCCCGCTTAGTCAGGACAGCGCCGACCGGCGTTCCGCCGCACTCGCAGCGCGGCAGCAGCGGCGGGCAAATGCACGCCTGGCTCCAGTCTCGCATGGCGTGCTTCACGATCCGGTCTTCGCCGGAATGGTACGCGATCACGGAGAGCACTCCGCCCGGGTTCAGGCGATCGCGGAGATCCGGGAGCGCGCTCGCGAGTCCTGCGAGCTCGTCGTTCACCGCGATGCGCACCGCCTGAAAGAGCCGCGCGAACTCCGGCGCCCCGCTGCGCGGGCCCAGCACGGCCCGAATCGCTCCCACGAGGTCGTCGCTGATCGCGAAGGGGCGCGTCGCGCGACGGCGGGTGACCTCGCGGGCAAGGCGGAAGGCGCGCGGCTCGTCGCCGTACTCGCGGAATATCCACGCAAGCTCGGTCTCGTCCAGCGTGTTCAGCAGCGTCGCCGCGTCAGCCGTCGCGTCCGCTCCCATGCGCATGTCGAGGGGCGCTCCGTCGCGAAAGGAAAAGCCGCGCGACACGGCGTCTATCTGATGGGACGAGACGCCCAAGTCCAGAAGAATTCCATCGAAGGTTTCTCCGCGCACATCCGGCAAGTCGGAGATCGCGGCGTAATTGCCCACGTAAGCCTTGAACGCCGCAACGCGCTCCGGCGTGCGAAGGCGGTCGCACGCGGCCTCGACAGCGACTGGATCACGGTCCAGGCCCACTACGCCGACGCCGGACTCGAGCAGTGCAGCGCTGTGACCGCCGCCGCCAAGCGTGCAGTCGAGCACCAGCCGCGCGCCAGCTAGCATCTCCAGTACTTCATCCACCAGCACCGGAGCGTGGTAGGCAGTATCGAAGCGGCCATCGGGCGGGCGGACTTCGCTGGTAGCGGCTGTTGCGGACATCCCTTGGACAGGAGACAATTCGATGCGTCAATATAGCAAAAGCACGCCGTCGCAGGGCGACGGCGGGCTGATTGATGCGCCTGCTGAAAAACTATCTACAGAACTGCCTGACCATCTGCGCGACGGGGGTTTCGAACTGCGGGAGAGCTTCCATCAGCTGGTTTGTCGGCTCCGGAAAATCCTCGCGGCCGGCCGGCACGTTTGCCCGGGCCGTTACGAACGACTGCTGAGCCAGGCGGGCAAGCTCGCAACTTTTGGAAGTCGAAGCCTCCGTCGTAGCCGACTGCCCGATGGAGAACGCCGACGCTCCGAGCAGGAACTGCGCGGAGTTGCTTTGCGAGAGCCGGTTGGACAGTTCGAGGAATCGAACGGCCCGCTGAAAATCCGCGCGATTCCGGGAAGTATTTCCCGCGCGATAAGCGTTGTTTCCGTGCTGCAGCGCAAGCTGGGCGATCAATGCAGAGTTGCTGCCGCCGCTCGGCGCCCGGATCAGCACCGCATACACGCTATCGGACTGGTTTGCATCGCCATAAATCGTCGCGAGAATCACGTATGGCTCCGCCGCGGTCGGATCGACCGTCAACGCTCGCTGTCCGGCTCTCACCGCCTCGGCGGTGTTGCCCGACTTGCGCTGGGCCTCGGCGTACGCCACCCACAGGCTGGCGTCGTTCGGAAACTTGGCGGTCGCGGTATTCAGAATCGTGACGGCTTCCGCGCTGCGGTTGAGACCCGAGAGGGCGCCTGCCAGGCGGCTGTAGAAGTTCGCCGTGGCCTGCGCCGTATCCGCGACGATGAGATCGCGGCCCACAGGGATAGCTGCCTCGAAATCACGCGCGGCCAGCAGGACCAGCCAGGCCGTCCGCAACATGGAAGGATCGCCCGAGCTGCGGCTCAACGCTTCCTTGATGATCGGAGCAGCCAGAGCCGCTCGGCCGCTAGCCGCGAGCTCGTTGACGACCTGCTGCTGCAGCGTCAGATCCGTCGGCGCCGCGGCCAGAAGGCCGGTGAGCGTCTCGACGTACTTGTCCTCGTTCCCTGCGGCCTTGTATCCGAGCGCGGCCAGGCGGAGCGCCTGAATGTTTCTCGGGTCGGTCGCGATCACCTGCTCGACCAGTTGCAGCGTGGTCGCCGAGATGACGGATGCGCTGTCCTGCGGCGTGTCGCGGGTAACGTAGGCATTGGCCAGGCAAACTCGAACCATGTTCGCGTCGGGATGCTGGCGGAGACCGGTGTTGGCGTGCTGAATCGCCTGCTCGGCGTTGCCACCGCGCAGCGCATTGTAGCATCGCTCCTCGTGCTCGATCTGCCTGCGCGCCTCGAGGTACGAGCGCGATATCGCCTGAGCGGCCTGCTCGAGGCGCGCGGCCTCGGCGGCCGGCAGCGCCTGCGCGACTGTATTGTCGCGCGACAGCACGAGCCGTGCGTCTACGCGGAATCCGGCGGGGGTCCGCGTGACCGATCCGTCGATGTAATCCTTCGCGCGGATCAGGCTGGCGAGCGCCTTGGCGTCGTTCGGCCCGAGAGCCTCGGTCGTGGAGTAGCCGGACGCTCTGAGCGTGTTCTCGATGTCTGCCTTCGGGATCACCGTCAGATCGCGCGCGTTGGCGTCGCGGCCGAGCCGGACGCGCAGCGCTTCGGCGAACTGAACGCCGGTGCCGGGCTCGGCGCTCTGAAAGGTGGCCACCATCACGCGCGGCGGCGGGGGTGCCCCTGGCCGCTGCGCCTGCGCAGGCATCGCTGCAATGATTCCCGCAGCCAGCGTCAGCGCGGTTCCGGCGATGCTCGAAAAATCAAGACGTGCCTTCAAAGTTGTAACCTCCAAGACGGTGAACATCTGTACACACATTGGCCGGCGGGAGTTCCCGCTGGTTTCACCCGGATTACTACCCCGGATATGGGCGAAGAGGGACTCGAACCCCCGACATCCTGCGTGTAAGGCAGGCGCTCTAACCAACTGAGCTATTCGCCCGGATCCCCGCACCGAAGCACCGGGGCGGGAAAGCTTGCCGGGTGTAATGCTCATTGCAAGCGTTGCGCCCGAAGGGCGATTCTCAGCGGGTTCTCGAAGTTGCGCGTATATCAACCGGAGACAGCTCACTTCAACTGAGAACCGCCAAGCTGACAGCGGCCAGCCGGGAGCTGACAGCCACGAGCCAGCAACTTCCAAACTCCTGCCCCACCGCCAATGAAACGCCTTGCGATACTCATCGGTCTCTCGTCTCTCTCGCTTGCCGCGCTTCCCGGGTCGGCTCGAGCGCAGGCTCCTGTGCCGCTGGCCCTCACGGAGTGGGAGGTGCCCTGGGCGGACACGCGACCGCGTGATCCTTATGTCGCTCCTGACGGAAGCATCTGGTTTGTTGGCCAGACGGGGCATTACGTGGCGCGTTTCGACCCGAAGACCGCCGGCTTCGAGCGGATCGCGCTCGAGGATGGCGCGGGCCCGCATAACCTGATCGTGGATAATTCGGGCACCATCTGGTACGCGGGGAACCGGCAGGCTCACATCGGGAAGGTTAATCCGGCGACCGGCGCGATCCAGAAATTCGCTACCCCGGCCGACCAGCTTCGCGACCCGCACACGCTGGTGTTCGATCGCGACGGCAACATCTGGTTCACTGCGCAGGGATCAGGCAACGTCGGGCATCTCAACGTCACGACCGGGCAGGTTCGCGTCGCAACCGTTCCCACCGAGCGGTCCCGGCCATACGGGATCGTGCTCGACCAGGCCGGCCGCCCCTGGTTCAACGAATTCGGGAGCAACAAGATCGCCACGGTCGACCCTCAGACGCTCGCCGTGAGAGAGTACGTGCTGCCGAACGAGCGCAGCCGCACGCGCCGCCTCGTCGTGGCTTCAGACGGGGGAGTATGGTACGTGGATTACACGCGCGGCTTCGTCGGCCGCCTCGATCCGCGCTCCGGCAGTGTGGAGGAGTACGCCGCGCCGTCCGCTGCGACGTCGCTTCCCTATGCACTGGTCGTGGACGACAAGGACCGGCTCTGGTTCGTCGAGACGGGAATCAGGCCGAATCAGTTCGTCGGCTTTGACACCAGAACCCGCAAGTTCATCGGCACGACGCCGATCAAGAGCGGTGGCGGCGCCGTCCGCCACATGGTGTTCGACGCTCCGACGAGATCGATCTGGTTCGGCACGGACGCCGGGACGATCGGACGCGCGGTGGTTCCGGAGTGACTGGTGACTGGTGACTAGTGACTAGTGACTGGTAACTACCACGACCGTTACTTCAGAATCGCGATCGGGACGAGGACCAGGTAGCCGATCACGAGCAGGATGGGCGCGATCGTTTCGCCTCCGCGCCACAGGTCCGCGAAGCCGATGAGAATCGTAGCGGCGGCCAATCCCCACCACAGTGCGCGGCTGCCGGGAAGGCGTCTGAGGCCGCCGGACGTCGAGAGCTCTGGTTTGGTCATGGCGTAAAATAGCAGGTCACCGCAGCGCCGACTGCCGCCCTCTGCGGTACGCCGCCTGCGCCTCCGCGTGCATCCCGGTGTGCAGGAGGACGTCGCCGAGGTTGGCGTGAAGCTGCGGGAGGCTCGCGTTAGCCGCAATGCCATCCGTCGCGGCCGCGCGCGCCTCGCCATAACGGCCCCGCCTCGCGAGCACCACGGCGAGATTGTTGTGGAGAGCGGCGCCGTGGGGATGCTGCTCGATGGCTTCCCGGAGAACGGCTTCCGCACGTTCGAGGTCACCGGCCAGCGCGGCAGCGAGCGCACGATGGTGGTACCACACGGCCGGCGGCCGGGTCACGCGCCACAGCTCGCGCGCAGCGTCCAGATCGGCCATGGCGAGCCGCGCATCGCGAGCCTGGATGGCCAGCGCGCCGGACCAGGTGAGAACGACGGGCTCACGCCGCTCCGTCCGGACGAGAATCTCGTCGCAGACGCGTCTCGCCTTGTCGGGCTGGCCAAGCTTCGCGAGCGAATACGAGAGGTTGTGCAGCGGAGTGATGGCTTCGGGCGCGTGACATGTTGCGCGCTGGAACGCGGAAGCCGCGGTGGCCCAGTCGCGCCGCCGAACCGACACCAGGCCGATGTAGAACGCGGCGGACGCATCCTCTTCGCTGATCTCCAGCACGCGCGAGAACTCGGCCATGGCCTCGTCGTACATGGCCGCGCGAAAGAAGGCCATTCCCAGATTTCGGTGCTCGTCGAGATCAGGGGTTTCCGCGGGCTTCGCCATGGCCCCCGACCGTCCGACTTCCACCACGAACCCGGCGGTGATCAGGCCGTAGAGCTCTTTGCCCACGACGAACTCGCCCAGCCCCGACTCCTGGATGAGATCGGAGACGTCGCGGTGGCCGTCGATGAGCGGGAGCAGCGCCTGCTGGTCAGCCGTGAGCTCCAGCCTGGTGCGAAGAAGCTCCTGTCGCTCGAGCGCGAATACGAGATCGAAGCTGTGGACCTTCTTTTCCACCACGGCCCATTCGTCGACGCGGCGCGCGCCCTCGAGGAGCACGGACTGCGGATCGATTGACGACACCGCGACGCCATCGGGCGGCGGAATCGCGGGCTCGAAGTTGAACGCCCCGTCGTCCCACGTGAACATCATGTACACGGCTTCTTCGGCGGACAGCTGCCGTCCCTCGATCTCGGCGTACGCGATTCGCCCGCCATCGAAGTAGATGCGTCCGACCTGATCCCCGCGATCGATGGTCAGCAGGCCGATCTTGCTCCCCATCGACAGCAGTTGGAGAACGTCCGGCAGGCTCGCCTCGCGCAGGCTCCCGCGAATCGCCATCTACCGAAGCTCCTCGATCACGTACGCGCTCAGCTCAGGCCATTCGATGATCGTCTTGGACTCGTCAAAAAACACGGGATCCGCTTCCGCGACCGGCTTGCTGCCCAGCGCCTGCACGCGCTCGGCGACGACGCCCGCTAACGCGGCGAGAAAGGCATCGAACTCGCCGGAGCTGGAGCCGTTCCCGGCGCGGCCGGCTTCGCCGGGTCCCGGTGTCACTGTGATGCCCCGTTGCCGCTGCCGAGTCGCTGGAACACCAGCTGCGAGACCGCGCGCAGTGACTCGAACACCCCCGTGCCGCGGATCGCGTCCGCCGGAAAAGACGGGACGGACCTGAAGTTGAGAATGTCGTCGAGGTCGTCCACGGGCATGATCTCCGCGTCGGGAAGATCGCGCTTGTTGTACTGCATCACGAGCGGGAGAGCGCGCGCGTCCACGTCAGAGATCGCGAGATTCGCGTGGAGATCCTGCAGGGATTCGATGTTGTCCTCGAGCTGCTTCGCCTGGCTGTCGGCAACGAACACGACGCCGTCGGCGCCCTCCAGCACGAGACGCCGCGTGGCCTCGTAGAAAAGCTGGCCGGGAACCGTGTAGAGTTGCAGTCGCGTAGTGAATTCCGCGATCTTCCCGAGATCCACCGGGAGGAAATCGAAGAAGAGATCGCTGTCGGCTTCGGTGGCAAGCGACATCATCGTCCCTTTCCTGTCCTCAGGGAGCTCGCTGTAAATGTGCAGCAGGTTGCTCGTCTTCCCCGACTTGCCCGGGCCGCAATACACGATCTTGCAGGTGATCTCGCGCGCCGCGTAATTAACGATGGGCATCCGGCATTCCTCGCAGGCAGGAACGTGTCCGGCCGGGGCAGCGTCCTCGGCAGAGTACTACCGAAAGGATACAGCGCGGAACGCCCTTTGGCTCACTCATTTGAGTCGTAAAACCCCAGCTCCGCCAGCGGATCCGCCGCAGCGAGCAGTGCCGGATCCTCGGCGATGGCCGCCAGCGACTGGCGAAGCTCCGGCGGGAGCGGCGAGCGCAGGTCCAGCATCTCTCCCGTCTCGGGGTGGGCGAGCCGCAGCCATGCTGCGTGGAGGAAGTGACGCCTCGGCGGAAGCATGGCCAGCTTGCGGCCGCCGCCACCGCCGTAAACGTCGTCGCCCATCACCGGCTTGCCCACGGACGCGAGATGCACGCGAATCTGGTGGGTGCGACCGGTGTGCAGTTGCGCGCGCAACAGATCGGCGGAGTCGTACCTGGCGAGACGAAAAAAATCCGTGCGCGCGGCACGTCCGGTCGAGACGATCGCCATGCGCTTGCGATCGTTGGGATCGCGGGCGATCGGACGGTCGATTGTGACACGGTCCTGGTCGACATGTCCCCACACCATCGCGGCGTAGCGGCGCGTGACGCGCCGGTCGGCGATCGCGGCGCCCAGCAGCCGCTGCGCGCGCTCGGTCTTGCCCACTACCAGTAGCCCGGACGTTTCCTTGTCCAGGCGGTGCACGATCCCCGCCCGGTCGGCCACCCCCTCCGCATCTCGCCCGTCGCGGCCGAGCAGCGCGTTGACGAGCGTTCCGCTCCAGTTGCCGGGAGCCGGATGCACGACCATCCCCGCCGGCTTATCCACGACGAGCACGGAGTCGTCCTCGTGAACTATCGCGAGGTCGATCTTCTCGGGGAGTATCTCGCGTGATTCCGGCGGAGGGATCACGACGTCCACGCGCTCGCCGGCCACCGGGTGATAGCTTGCCTTCTCCCGGCGGCCGGCGATGGTGACGTTGCCGTTGGCGATGAGCGTCGCGGCGCCGGTCCGCGACATGTCCAGCTTCCGTGCGACGAGGAGATCGAGGCGCGCTTCCGAGCCGGCCTCGGCCTCGAACGTGTGGCGCGTCTCCAGAGCTATATCTCGGTCGGCTCGCTGCTGAGCCGCGTCGTGGCCGCCGCCTCGGCTTTCTCCTCGCCCCAGAGAACCCACGCGAGCATGAAGGCACCGGTGCTCACCGCCATGTCGGCGATGTTGAACGTCCACCAGCGCAGATCGGCGCTCAGCCCGATGTCGATGAAGTCGACGACGCCGAGCGGCGAGCGAAGCCGGTCGATCAGGTTGCCGATCGCGCCCGCGCAAACGAGCGCGATCGCGAGCACGCGCGGCCAGTCCTCCGCGCGCGTCGTGACGTACAGCCGCGACAGTATGTAGAGGGCGCCGAGGGTGAGCACCGTGAATATCCAGCGCGAATAGTCGCCGAGGTGCAGGCCGAAAGCCGCGCCCGGGTTGTAAACCAGCGTGAATCTCAGGTACTCGCCGATAACCTCGCGCGGAATCCCCCGCGGGACGAGCGCGTAAACCGCCATCGCCTTGGTGACGATGTCTGCGAGGACTACGCCGACGATCACCAGCCAGAACATGGGGGAGTTACGCCTGTCGCTTGCCATCTTCTTCACGCTGCTTGCATTCGATGCAGAAGCGCGCATGCGGCAGCGCGTCGAGACGGTCGTATCCGATATCGTTTCCACAGTTGTGGCACTTTCCGAAAGTTTCCGGCGATCGGTACAGCCGGCGAAGAGCCTCGTCGATGTGCCAGAGGAACCGACCTTCCTGGCTCGCGAAAAGGAACGCCTTCTCGCGCTCCATCGCGTCCGTGCCCTGGTCCGCCATGTGGAACGAATAAGAGCTGAGGTCGCCGTCGGCGCCCTGTTCGGTCGAGCCGAAAGTCTCGTCGTAGTGACCAAGCTCGCGAAGGACGCGCTTCCTCTCCTCGAGCAGACGCTTCTCGAAGTGGCCGAGCATCTTCTTGGTCATCGACTTCGGCTTCTTTGCGCCGCCGCTGGCTGTTGCCATTCTTCAACCTACCCTCTTCAAGGCGACATGGGCGGTGACCCCGTCGAGGTCGACCTCCTTAGCCGCGTTCCGTGAGGCGGTCCCGCCGATTGCGAGCTCTCGCGCCAGTATTTCCTCGGCGATCCACTCGCGGTGGGCCTGTACGGCGGCCTCCAGCTCCGGATCTCCCCAAACCACGACCGAAATGCGATCGCTCACAGCGAATCCCGCTTCCTTTCGCAGCCGTTGTACCCGGCTGACGAGCTCTCGTGCCAATCCTTCACTGCGAAGGTCGGGGGTAACCGACGCGTCGATCGCGGCGAAGTACGGCCCCTCCTCCTTTACGATAAGCTCACCGGAAGCCCGCCTGATGATCGTCAGGTCATCGGTATCCAGCGCGTGCGATTCATCGCCAACGGATACGAACAACGGCGCGCCGCTTTCGAACTCTCTGAGCGCGTCGCCGCCCAACGCCGTCACGGCCTGAGCCGCGGCCGGCGTGCTCTTCCCGAACTTCTTGCCGAGAGATCGAAAGTTCGGCTTCGCTTCGAGCCGCACGAGGTTGTCCGCTGACGAGGCGAACTCCACCGACTTCACGTTCAGCTCGGATTCCAGCAACGGCACGAGCGGGAGAACCGCCTCGGTCACCGCGCCCGGAACAACGCAAACCATTCTCGCGAGCGGCTGCCGCACGCGCACGCCGGCCTCCTCGCGCGCGGCGCGGCCGAGGGTTGCGAGCTTCCGCACCGACTCCATTCCGCGCTCAAGAAAGATATCGACCGGAGGGGCTCCGGAACGCACGAACGGCGACAAATGCACCGAGGTCCCGGTCAGCTCCCTGTGGATCCAATCCGACACGAACGGCGCGAAAGGAGCGAGCAGCCTGCATGTAACGAGCAGGACTTCGTGCAGCGTCGCGAACGCGGCCCGGTTGTCCGGCGAGTCGATGTCGTAAAACCGGTGACGGTTGAGCCGCACGTACCAGTTGGACACGTCGTCGACGAAGAACTCCATGAGCCCGCGGAGCGCGAGCATCGACTCATAGCGGTCGAGCAGCGCGTCGGTCTCGCGCTCCACGGTCCCGAGCCGCGACAGAACCCACTGGTCGATCTGCGGGCGCGCTGCGGGGGCGGGATCCGCGCCGCCCGGCTCCCAGCCGAAGTTGGCGTACAGCGCGAAGATGCCGGAGTACACGTTTTTCAGGGTGACCAGGAAGCGGCCGGCGTTCTCTCTTATGGCGGCTTCGTCGAAGTTCCTCGGCATCCACACCTGGCTCGCGGCGATCAGCGAGATGCGGAGCGCGTCGGCGCCGTGCACCGGCAGCAGGTCGTCCGGATTCACGATGTTGCCCAGGCGCTTCGACATCTTCTCGCCCGTGGAATCCAGCAGGACGCCGTTGACCACGACGGCGCGGTACGGCGCCACATCGACGCCCCCGTTCGCGCCTGCTTCGTGCTGCAGCAGGTTGTTCGGCAGGGCGTCGCCCAGCCCGGTCGCGATGGCGAGCAGCGAGTAGAACCATCCCCGCGTCTGGTCCTGCCCCTCGGCGATGAAGTCGCCCGGGTAGTATCGCGCAACCATATCGCGATTCTCGAATGGATAGTGCCATTGTGCGAACGGCATCGACCCCGAGTCGAACCACGCATCGATGACTTCGGGCACGCGTGCCATTGTGCCGTCGCACGCCGCGCACTTCCACGTGTACCTGTCGATGTAGGGCTTGTGCGGGTCGAAGTCGGCAGGTAGCTCCTTACCCCAGCGCTTCGCGAGCGCTTTATAGCCGCCGATCGACTCGACGTGCTGCGAGTCCGCATCGCAGACCCAGAGCGGCAGCGGCGTTCCCCAGAACCGGTCGCGCGAGATAGCCCAGTCGATGTTGTTCACCAGCCACTCGCCGAACCGGCCTTCGCCGATCTCGGGCGGATGCCAGTCCACGCGCGCGTTGCGCGTGAGCATCGCGTCCTTGTACGAGCTGGTCCTGATGAACCACGACGTGCGCGCGTAGTACAGCAGCGGCGTGTCGCACCGCCAGCAGTGCGGATAAGAGTGCTCGAGCTTCCCCGCCTTCCATAGAACGTCCCGCGCGCGGAGCTCCTCGATAATCACGGCGTCGGCGTCCTTTACGAACAGTCCGCCCACGACGGGTATCCCGGATGCAAATTCGCCGCGGCCAGTAACGGGTTGGAGGAATGCAAGCCCGTGGCGCTGCCCCGCTGCGTAGTCGTCGGCGCCGAACGCGGGCGCCATGTGCACGATGCCGCTGCCGTCCTCCGCGCTGACGAACGATTCGGCGACGACGATCTCGTGCTTGCCTTCGTCAAAGGGCACCCAGTCCAGCGGCCGCAGGTATCGCGTTCCCGCGAGCGACGCTCCGCCGAGCGTGGCAACGCTCTCCCACCTGTCACGGTAGTCTTCGCCCAGCACCGCGCCCGCGCGCGCCTCGGCGAGAATGATCGTCTCGTTCGTCTTGCCGCCGCGCTTGCGGAGCTCGACGTAATCGATCGCCGGACTCACAGCGAGCGCCACGTTCGACACGAGCGTCCACGGCGTCGTCGTCCACACCAGCAGCCGCCGCCGCGGCGCGTCGCTGGCCGCCTGCGGATCGCCGACGATGTCGAGCGCGATGTACACGCTCGGGTCGCTGACGTCCTTGTACCCCTGCGCGACCTCGTGGGACGAGAGCGACGTGCCGCACCGCGAGCAGTACGGCAGGATCTTGTGCCCGAGGTACAGCAGGTTGCGCTCGTGCAGAGTGGCCAGCGCCCACCAGACGCTCTCGACGTAATCGTTCGTGTACGTCGCATACGCGTCGTCGTAGTCGAGCCAGTACGCGATCCGCTCGCTCATCCGTTGCCAGTCCGCGCGGTACCTGAACACGCTCTCGCGGCAAAGCTGGTTGAACTTCTCCACGCCGATGCGCTCGATGTCCTGCTTGCCGCTGATGCCGAGCTGCTTCTCGACTTCGATCTCCACGGGAAGGCCGTGCGTGTCCCATCCGGCCTTTCGCGCAACGTGAAAGCCGCGCATCGCGCGGTGGCGGCAGAACAGATCCTTCATCGTCCGCGCGAAGACGTGGTGGATGCCGGGCCGGCCGTTCGCGGTGGGCGGACCCTCGAAGAATACGAACTCCGGCTTGCCCTCGCTCGCGGCTAGGGTCTGCTGGAACAGCTTCTCCTCCGCCCATAGGGCTAGCAGCTCCTGCTCCAGCGCATCGGGCGAGAAATCGGCCGGGAGCTGGCGGTACCGCACGGCCGTACTGCGTCCGACCGGGGCCGGACGCGCGTCAGCGCCTGCCTGGCTCACCCTTCTTCTGTGCCCGTCTTGCGGGGCACGGAGCCATGCGCGGGCCCGTCCGCGGCGTCGATCTCAGAGAGCTGCCGCGAGATCAATCCGCGCATCTGCGTGATGAACGCGCGCTGCGACCTCGCTATCCCCTCCATTTCACCCTCGATCTTCTTCAGCTCGGCCCTACCCTGATCGACGAGCTTGTCGGCCTCGCCCTGCGCCTCGCGCACGATCAGCTGCGCCTCGCGCTCCGCTTGCTCGCGCATCTCCGCGCGCAGCTGCTGAGCCGAGACGAGCGCGTCGTTCAACGCCTTGTCGCGCTCCCGGAACGAGCGGAGCTGCTCGTGAAAGCTCCTCGCCTTGGCGTCGAGATCCTGGTTGACCCTCGAGAGCCGCTCCATCTCTTCTGCTACCTGGTCGCGGAACTGGTCGACGCGCGCGGGATCGTAACCGCGGAACGCGCGGCCGAAGTCGTAGCGACGTACGTCGAGCGGCGTCAGATGAAAGGCTTCGTCAATCATTGCGTCTCCCTTGCTCCAAACAGAATGGTCCCGAGGCGCAACAACGTAGCGCCTTCCTCGACCGCGATCTCGTAATCCTGCGACATCCCCATCGAAATTTCCGTGGCCGGATGACCGGCCGCGTGCAAAGCCTCGCGAGCCGCGCGGGCCCGTGCGAACGAAGCCCGCAGCTCGCCTTCGTCGGCTCCGTAGGCCGCCATCGTCATCGACCCCGCGACACGCAGGCCGGACATCGACTTCAGAC
Source organism: Gemmatimonadaceae bacterium (assembly GCA_051005405.1). Taxonomy (GTDB): domain Bacteria; phylum Gemmatimonadota; class Gemmatimonadetes; order Gemmatimonadales; family Gemmatimonadaceae; genus JACDCY01. The sequence goes on from JBPCJJ010000022.1 coordinate 28,861, forward strand.
GCTCCGCGATTCGTGCCACGTCACCGGTTCCGAACCCGCCTTTCGATGCCTCTCCAGATGCGTTGATCTGAACCAGCACTTCGAACGTGCGACCGAGCCGCAATGCTTCGCGGTCGAGCGCCTCAGCCAGACGCTCACTGTCGAGCGAATGTATCAGAACGAACCGCCCGGCCTCGCGAACCTTGTTGCGCTGCAAGTGCCCGATCAGATGCCAACGGACAGCAGCGTCCGCGTGCACCATTTTCGCAATCGCCTCCTGCACGCGGTTCTCGCCGACGTCCTCGATCCCCTCCCGCAGCGCAGCGGAAACCGCCTCCGGACCATGCGTCTTTGTTACGGCCACGATCCCAACTTCCTGCTTGAACCCTCCGCGGGTCCGCGCCTCATCTATGCGGCCGCGAATCTCCCCCAGGCGCCCGGCCAATACCGGGAAGCCGCCTTGGCCGGCCCCTGGCTCCGAGTCAGCGGTGGCCTGAATGGGCCGGGAAAGTGGCATAGCACATCAAGTTAAGTGGTCCTGAACCCCCCGTACAGTCGATTTTCTCTACAGCGCGGCCGGATTCTGTGGAAAACATGGCGCTGCCTTGACATACAGGAGAGGATGTATAATCTTCAATCCGGATATACGGATGCTATCAGACTTCGCGATTCTCGACCGCATGACGGCGCTAGCCGACTCCACCCGGAGCCGGCTCCTGCTCGTCCTCGAGCGCCACGAATGCACGGTCACCGAGCTGTGCACCGTGATGCAGCTCCCCCAGTCCACGGTCAGCCGGCATCTCAAGGTGCTCGCGGACGAAGGGCTCGTCGGGTCCCGCCAGGAAGGAACCAGCCGCTATTACCGAATGTCCCGCGACCGCGTCGATCCCGGCGCGCAGCGGCTCTGGCGCATCGTTCGCGAGCAGCTCTCGGAGACCGCCGCCGCCGATCAGGACGCGCACCGGCTGGAGTCGGTTCTTTCCAGGCGCCGCGAACGTAGCCACGAATTTTTTTCCGGCGCGGCCGCCGAATGGGACCGCCTGCGGAGCGAGCTGTTCGGCCGCAGATCGGATCTGGTCGGGCTGATGGGTCTCGTGGACGACCGGTGGGTCGTCGGCGACCTCGGCTGCGGCACCGGCCAGCTCACCGAGGCGCTCGCCCCGTTCGTGGAGCGCGTCGTTGCGGTGGACTCCTCGGAGCCCATGCTCGGGTCCGCGAAAAAGCGACTCGCCGGCGTCCGCAACGTGCACCTGCGCCGCGGCGAGCTGGAGAATCTTCCGATTGCGGACGACTCGCTCGATGCGGCGCTGCTCTTTCTGGTGCTGCACGACCTCCCGGAGCCGCGGCTCGCGACCGCGGAAGCCGCGCGCGCGGTTCGGCCCGGCGGTCGTATTCTCGTCGTGGACATGATGCCGCACGACCGCGACGAATACCGCCAGACGATGGGCCATGTGTGGCAGGGCTTCGGCGAGGACACCGTCACGGAATGGTTCGCCGCCGAGCAGCTCGAGGGCGCGCGCTACCACGCGCTGCCCGCCGACGCTGACGCGAAGGGCCCGGCTCTTTTTTCCGCTTCAGCGCGCGTTCCCGAAGCGGCTCCGCTTGCGGGCTACGCGGCCCGCATGAGCGTCGCCGCCGCCGACGGCGACGACGCGATACCGTTCGTGAAAACAGCTTGACCGCTACGCAATTCCCAACACTCCACCAGGAAACCAGATCGTGACCGCAATAGCCGAACCTACCACCTCCGTGAATTTCAAAGTCGCTGACCTATCCCTCGCCGAGTTCGGGCGCAAGGAGATTCGCCTCGCCGAGCAGGAGATGCCCGGCCTGATGTCAATTCGCGACGAGTTCGCCGCTGCACAGCCGCTCGCGGGCGCGCGGATCATGGGCTCCCTGCACATGACCGTACAGACCGCTGTCCTGATAGAGACGCTCGACGCCCTCGGCGCCGACGTGCGCTGGGTGTCGTGCAACATCTTCTCAACGCAGGATCACGCGGCCGCCGCTGTAGTCGTCGGGCCGAATGGTACGCCCGACGATCCGCAGGGGATCCCCGTGTTCGCCTGGAAGGGCGAGACGCTCGAGGAGTACTGGTGGTGCACCGATCAGGCGCTGATGTGGCCCGATGGCGGCGGCCCGAACCTTATCCTGGACGACGGCGGCGACGCCACGCTCCTCGTGCACAAGGGCAACGAGTTCGAGCTCGCCGGAAACGTTCCTGAATTCGATCCGGTCAACGACCCGGAAGAATACGGCGTCATCCTCGATCTCATCCGCGACCAGATCGCGAAGAATCCGGGCCGCTGGACGCGCACTGCCGCGGCGATCCGCGGAGTCTCGGAGGAGACGACCACGGGCGTACACCGCCTGTACCAGATGATGGAAGCGGGCACGCTTCTCTTCCCCGCGATCAACGTCAATGACTCCGTCACGAAGAGCAAGTTCGACAACATCTACGGCTGCCGTCACTCCGTCATCGACGGGCTCAACCGCGCCAGCGATGTGATGATCAGCGGCAAGGTCGCCGTCGTGTTCGGCTACGGCGAAGTCGGAAAAGGCTGCGCGCAGGCGCTCCGCGGCCAGGGCGCGCGCGTAGTCATCACGGAGATCGATCCGATCTGCGCGCTACAGGCGGCGATGGAAGGCTACCAGGTCACGACGCTCGACGACGTGCTCGGCACGGCGGACCTCTTCATCACCGCGACCGGGAACAAGGACGTCATCACGGTCAAGCACATGTCGCAGATGAAGGACAAGGCGATCGTGGCCAACATCGGCCACTTCGACAACGAAATCGACATGGCCGGCCTCAAGAACTTCAAGGGAATCAATCGGATCAACATCAAGCCGCAGTACGACGAATGGGTGTTCCCCGACGGGCACAGCGTCATGATTCTCGCCGAGGGGCGGCTCATGAATCTGGGCTGCGCTACGGGACATCCGAGCTTCGTGATGTCGGCCAGCTTCACCAACCAGGTGATGGCGCAGATGGAGCTGCAC
>JBPCJJ010000023.1:0-4829 GCA_051005405.1 Gemmatimonadaceae bacterium
GCATCGGAACGACGTCTCGCGCGAGCCACATCAATGCCCATCCCTCGAAGAGCAGCAGGACGCCCAGAACCGGTAGTGGAAAGACCTGCACGACCTGGGTGAATACACCGGCGAAGAACAGGCCCATGGCCAGAAAGAGAGAGCCGTAGATCAGCAGCGAGCCGCCGGTGCGCGCGCCGAAAGTGTAATGGCCCATGAGGCCCCCGGATCCGTGACAGGTCGGGATGCCGCCGAACCACGGACTCACGAGATTCATCAGCGAGTACGTGTAGCCGAGCTGGCGGATCGTCACTTGCTTCTCGGGAAAAAGATCGTGCGCCGTTTGGCGGGTAGCGAGCAGCGAGTTGCAGAGTGAGAGCGGGATTTGCGGCAGCGCGAGAATCACCAGCCCGGTCCACACGTCGGCGGGGGTCGGCGCTCGCGACAGCGGGAGCGTGAAGGCGAACCCGCCCGCGAGCTCGCGTACGTCGAGATTGAACATAAAGGCGTACACGATGCCCAGTGCGATTATCGGCAGCGCCGGCGGGAAGCGCCTGTTCCCGTATAGCGCGATAGCGATGGCGAAGGCGATCATGGCGATGCCGTATCCGGTGATCCCGTCCGAGCGCACGTAGTCGCCGAGCGCGAGCAGCGAAAGCTGTGCGCCGAGGCCAAGCTGCAGGCCGCGCACCACGCTCTTTGGCACTACGCGCGCGAGCCACGCGAGGGCGCCGCTGGCGGTGAGCGCCAGCATCACGATCCCGATCGCGAGCCCTGCGCCAAAGAGAACGGGCCCCGCGATCTTCTGCGTGATGACGATGATCGCCATGGCCTTGAGCGGCTGGACCGCCATGGGCATGCCGTACCGGACAGCCGTCATGTACTGCATCACCCCGAACATGATCAGCACGCTCGCGGCGTCGAGTCCCGCCGCCATGACCATGCCCACAATCAGGGGGAGATCCGTGCCGATGTCGCCGAACGCGCCCGCCAGCTCGTTGCGGTCGAAGCGGAAGCGGGGATTCTCTGAAATGGCTCCGGGTTGCACGCGTATATTCTACGCGGCCAACCACTCGATGACATGACTGAGCCCGCGATCCATATCCGTAACGTCGTCAAGCGATTCGCCGCGCACACCGCAGTACGCGACCTGTCGCTCGTGGTTCCGCGCGGAACCGTGTACGGCCTGCTCGGACCGAACGGCGCGGGCAAGACGACGACCATCCGGATGATCCTGAACGTGATCGCGCCCGACTCCGGCACGATCACCATACTGGGCCAGGATTCCACGGCCGATTCCATCATGGACCGCGTGGGCTATCTCCCGGAGGAGCGCGGCCTCTACCGCAAGATGAAGGTCCGCTCGATTCTACGTTTCCTTGCGGAGCTGAAGGGCATGTCGCGGAAGAAGGCCGACCCGCTCATCGACGAATGGCTCGAGCGGCTGTCGCTCAAGACGCCGGACAAGGACTGGGGCTCAGCGAAGGTCGACGAGCTCTCGCGCGGAATGCAGCAGAAGGTGCAGTTCATCGCCGCGCTGCTGCACGATCCGGATCTGGTGATTCTGGACGAGCCGTTCAGCGGACTCGACCCGGTGAACTCGCAGGCTCTGAAGGACACGATCGTGGAGCTGCGGCGCCGCGGAAAGACGGTGATCTTCAGCACCCACCTCATGGACAACGCCGAGCGAATGTGCGACGCGGTCTGCATCATCGCCAACGGCGACAAGGTGCTCGACGGTACGCTCGCCGACGTCAAAGCCGAGAACGCCGGGCGGACGGTGGCTGTCGCGCTGGACGGTGCCCCGACAGCCGAGATCGACCGGATTTTCGCTGACCGGTCGCTCGTCGAGCGCGTGGACGACTCGAATCGCTTCTTCGAGATCGAGCTGCAGCCGGGCGCCGACGCCCAGCAGCTGTTACGCGCAATCGTCGGCAGCGGCGCGCGCGTGAAGAGATTCGAGCTGGTTCAACCATCGCTGCATCAGATTTTCCTCGAGAAGGTCGGCGCAAAAGGCGTAGAGCCGGGGATGTCGGGTCATGGCTAAGCTCTGGGCGGTCATCAAGCGCGAGTACATCGAGCGCGTTCGCACCAAGTGGTTCATCATCGCGACTGTCTTCGGCCCGCTGCTCTTTGCGGCGCTCATGATCGTTCCCGCCTGGCTCACGCTCAAGACCAAGAGCGCCGCCGACATTAGCTCCACCGTCATCATCGACGCGACCAACACGGGTCTCGGCGCGCGGGTGTCGGAATCGATGCGCGGGTTCGGCGCGGGCCCCGAGCGCGCGCCGGAAGTACGCGTCATTTCACCGTCCCAACTGAGCGCCGCGGAGAGTCTGGCGACCGCCGAAGTGATGCGCGCAGCCAAGTCGGGCTATCTGGTGCTCGACCAGCAGACGACTGCGGGGGAGAGCGCGCGATATGCGGGCCGGCACGCCAGCTCGCTGACGGCGATGGAGGCGGTGCGCGAAGCAGTGCGAAGCACGGTTCTGGGCTACCGGCTTGAAGCCGAGGGCGTGTCCGCCGACAGGTCGCGCGAGCTGACCACCGGCCGGCTCGCGTTTCGAACGGAGCGCATCACGGACGAAGGGCGCGGGGGATCCGGCACGGTCAGCGCGTTCTTCGGGCTCGGGATCGCGTTCCTGCTGTACATGTCGATCATTCTGTACGGACAGAACATTCTCCGCGGAGTGATCGAGGAGAAGACGACGCGCGTGGCGGAAGTCGTGGTGTCGAGCGTGCGTCCGGAAACGCTGCTTGCGGGGAAAGTGCTTGGTGTGGGCGCGGTAGGGTTGACGCAGCAACTGGTCTGGGTCGCGACGGTAGTGACGTTCCTGACTTACAGGGTGCAGATCTTCAGCGCTTTTGGGATCCCCGCGCCGCCGTTTCAGCTCCCTGGCGTTTCCCCGGGCGACGGGCTGCTACTGCTGCTGTTCTTCGTGCTCGGTTTCATCTTCTACGCCTCGCTGTTCGCGGCCGTGGGCGCGATGGTAAACAGCGACCAGGAGGCGCAGCAGGCCGCGCAGCCGGTGATGCTGATGCTCGTGGCTGCGGCGATCTTCATTCAGCCCGTGACGTTCAATCCGACCGGCGGACTCGCAACAACGATGTCGTGGCTTCCCTTCTCGTCGCCGATCATCATGCCGCTGCGATTGAGCATCATCAACGTGCCGACTTCGGAGCTGATCGGCTCGCTCATCGTGCTGCTGCTGTCCTGTCTGCTGGTGGTATGGCTCGCAGCGCGGATCTACCGCGTAGGCCTGCTCATGTACGGCAAGCGCCCGACCCTGAAAGAGCTCGGGCACTGGATCCGGTATGCGTGAGGAGCGGATTGTGAAAAGCGAATAGTGGCGGCCAACTGCTTGTTAGGCAGCATTCTATGTCATACATTGCATGACATGAAAACAGCCGCCCTGACAATTCGCCTCGATCCCGAACTTCAACGGCAGCTCGCCCGCGCAGCAAAGCGTTCTGGCCGGAGCCGCAGTGACGTCGTGCGCGATGCCTTGCGCCGCCAGTTAGCCATTGCGCAGCTCCAGGACTTGCGCCGCCGCATTATGCCGCTGGCGGAGGCAGCTGGCTATTTGACCGATGAGGACGTGTTCCGTGATGTCTCGTGAAAGTTTTTCTCGACACGAACGTCCTCGTGAGCGCCGTGGCGACGCGCGGCCTATGCGCGGATTTGGTCCAAGTGGTGCTCGCGGATCATCAGCTGGTGGTAGGAGAGACGGTCCTGACCGAGCTGCGGCGCATTTTACGCCGGAAGCTCCGTGTCCCGGACTCCACGATTCAGGAATTGGATGCGTTTCTGCGGCGACATGCTGACGTCGTGTCCGACGCGCCACCTGTCCACCTCCGGCTCCGAGATCCCAGCGATCTGCCTGTGATCGCAGAGGCTCTGGCAGGAACTTCGGATGTCCTCGTGACGGGGGATGCAGATCTCTTGGCGGTGGCTACCAAGAGCCCCGTGCCAATCGTGGCGCCGCGTGCCTTCTGGGAGCTGCTGCGCAGGGGCCAATCGTCGGAATAACAGCGCCTCCTAACGGCCCGGCGGTTCAGCCGCGAGTTAGGGGCGCCATTGGAATGTCAGGAGAAGATATCAATTGGGTGAGCCCGTGGGATTGGCGCTCTTGGAATCACGCTCCAGCAAGGTTCTCAGCGTCTTCAGGTCTTCCCCGACAGCCGCCTTGTCCTTGTCAAACTGCTCATCGGACATTCCAGGCTGGCGAATCAGCGTGAAGAGGAACTCAGTACCCTTTCCATTGGGTAAGACGCGCATGGGGCTATGAACGGTGACACCCGATTCCAGCTTGACGTCATGATCCATGACGCCGAAGGTGTTCCGCTCTGCGAACTTCACCCTCACTTTGCCGAAGGGTGCGTCAACGATCCACTCATCGCCATCCCTCTTGACCTGGGAACGGGCCAAACCCGCTGCCCAGCGCGGCAAATTCCGAGGGTCGGAGGCGAACTCGTAGACCTCGGTCGGGCCCACGGCGATATAAATGCTGAGATGTTGGACGTCATGCATGGGATCACCTCGTTTTCATGTGCAGGCCCCGATGCCAAGAACGATTGCCGAGATAAGCGATGACAACCTGAACTTTCATGATGACACCTAACTACTGCTTAGAGTGCCGGAGCACGCACCTGACTCAATGCTCGCCAACTCTACGACCGCTGGCTCACAGACCGACTCGGCCCTAGCGATGGTTCGGCGGAAACGAGCCCCCGGGAACAGCCGCTAGCGACCCGGGGAAGGCGCGAGGTGGCAAGTCGTCACAGGCCGCGTCTTAGCAAGCGCGGTTTGCGAACGTAATGGCCGACGACGACCTGCCGCATCGCGCCAC
>JBPCJJ010000024.1:0-6915 GCA_051005405.1 Gemmatimonadaceae bacterium
GCGACGACGCTGCCATCGTACATCGCGAGGTCGTCGTACTTGTCGAGCGGCGTCTTGTAATCGATCCACTGCTGCATGACGTCCGTATGCGGCGCCGGGAAGTCGTGCTTCACTTCGTAGTTGTACACGATGGTCCGCTTCCATTGGCCGGTGGTGCCCCACATGGCAAAGTGTTCGTTCATGTGCATCGGCGCGCCGTACTTATTGGCCATGTACATGACGGCATCACGCGAGGCCTTGGGCCACCCACGCATCATGGGATCCATCTTCGCCATGTCTGCCTGGGACATCGGCTTCTTCTTCATCGCGTCCGTCTGCTGGGCGCTGAGCGGCGCAACGCATAGGGCAAGGGCAATGCCGGCTACGCTGCCGATTCGGGCAGCAATTCGCATTCGATCCATCGTAAGGTCCGGTTGGAGAAAGCGTGATCGAGCCATATAAATCGGTTATCGTGCCGCGAGACCGAGCGTCGCGCCCATCGGGTCCGGGCGAGTCGCAAGTACGGTCTGGAGGAAGGTCAGGCTTCCGTTGCTGTTCACGCGGAATGCGTTGATCGTCCCTTCGAGCGAGTTCAGCTGATAGAGAAAATGGCTGTTGCGGCTGAGCGCCATGTCGCTCGCTCCAGTGGTCGCGGCGCCTCCGTCGGCGTCCGACTCCACGAGCTCGAGCGACCCGTCGCGGCCGACACGATAGAGCGAGATCTGGCCATCATCGAAGAAGCTCGCTGTATAGCCGAACATCCCGTTGTCAGTCACCACGAACCAGCACGTGTCCGTGCCGCCATTCTTCACCGAGGGGCTGGTCGGGGTCAGCGTGCCATCATCGTTGAGCCGATAGCCTGCCGCCGCTCCCTCGAACGGACCCGCGGCACCGTCGAACTGCTCGGTCGTCAGCAGCGCGCCGGATTTGTTGAAGGTGAAGCCAAACGGTCCCTGACCCGTAGCGTCGTAACGGCGGCGCTGGCCGAGCGTTCCGTCCTTGTTCACGACGAAAGTGTTGATGACGCCCTCGTCGCCCGGCGCCTGGGTGGCCGTCTTCGCCGTCCGCTCCGTCACGACGAGTACGGTTCCCTTGGGATTGAACGACACCTGCGCGCAGCCGGAGGGATCGGTCCCGGCCATGCTGAGGATCCGCGTCGACCCGGGAATCGGCGTAAGCGCGCCGTTGCCATCGATGACAAAACCCGTGACCGACGGAATGCCTTCTTCGCAGTTGGGCGGCACGAGACCGTCGATCGTCTCGCCGCTGTTCAGCACGTACACGAGCCCGCGGTTGACGGTAACGCTGACCGGCTTCTCGCCATTGGAGTCCTGAACCTCGACGAGATCGAGCCCGTTCTTCTTCACACGGAACACGGAAATGGAGTTGCTCCCGGCGTTGGTGGCGAAGAGAAACTTGCTCGAGCCGATCAGGTTGTTCGGCGCCGACTCGCCGCGCGTGCTGCCGAGAACCAGGCCGTTCGCAGTGTCCTCAAAGCCGCCGCTCCCGGTGCCACCGGTCGCGAACGAACCGCCCGGCGTCAGCATTCCATCCTTCTCGCGGTTGAAAACGACGACGCGGTTTCCGGTGGGCTCGTTCGACATCGTGTAGACCGCTCCGCGGCCTCCCTGATTGTCCTTGTCCTCCCCATCGTCGTTGTCGTCGTCGTCCCCACGACCATCGCGGTCGAGCGATGGTGTCGTCGTGGCAACCTCGGTGGGGATCTTGTCCGGGGCACACGCCACGAGGGCAAGCGCGACCAGGGTCGTTATGGCGATTCGGCTCTGCATTGGTTTGGATCTCCTGCAACGGGTGTTGGCGAACCCATGGCATTCGAGAGCGGGGTCGTCCATGAGCCGTCGGGGAAGTGCACGGCGGAAGCCGCCGACGAAATGAGAAAGCGCACCAGATACGCATCAGACTACACAACTGGTGCGAATCGACCCGGAGAGCGGGGGGCGATCACCGCGGGGAGTTCGTCGAGACGCGTGCGAGGCTCGTACGAGACTCGTACAGAAACCAACTGCTGAATCCGCTTGTGTTGCGCTCGCGTTACGAGAGTCGCGAGCCGGAGGCGCCGTTAGGCGGCTGCTCGACTGTGCCCTGCCATGCACCCGGCAACGATATGACGAACCTTGCACCCGCGGTGTTCGATGTCGCGGGATCCTCGACCGACGCGCGCCCACCATGAAGCTCGGCGAGCCGTCGCACGACGGCCAGACCGATCCCGCTTCCGGCAACCGGCCCGCTCACATGATGCGCCAATCGAAAGAAAGGCTCCCAGATGCGTTCGCGATCCGCGAGCGGTACGCCCTGCCCCTCATCCTCAACCGTGATGCGGGCATCATCGCCATCGAGCGCCGCCGTCACCCGTACGGTCCCTCCTTCCCGCCCGTACTTCACGGCGTTGTCGAGGAGGTTGAGAAGCATCTGCCGCACGGCCTGCGCATCGACGTTCGCCCACAGCCGCTCGTCGATCGTCGTCTGCAATGTCACGCCCGCCGCGCTGACGAGGGGAGTGAATATCTCGGTCGTTTCGCGAACCAGCGAGCCAAGGGCGATGGGGTGCGGATGGATCTCGGGTTCAGCGCCGCCGCGCGAGAATCGAAGAAGGTTCTCCACGAGCATCGTCAACCGACGCGCCTCTTCCGAGACGACCTCCGCTGCCCGCCGTCGTTCCTCCGGCGCCGAGAGTTTCTCGAGCCGAAGCAGGTCGGCGAAAAGCACGATCTGCGCAAGTGGCGTCCGCAGCTCGTGTGACGCGCCACTCACGAAGTAGTCGCGCGCCTTCATCCACTGGTACTCGCGCCGCAGCTGGTGAATCACTGTTGCAAGCAGCACGGTCGCGAGCGCGAACAGTGCCGCGATGACGGGAAGTCGCGACTTCGGGATTCCACCCATCACGAGCCGCTCGGCAGTCTCGGGACGGAGCGCCAGCTCGACGGTCAGCGGGTCGAGACTCGGGTCGATCGGAACGCGTCCGCGAAACCGGGCTTCGTATTGTACGGGCGATCGGTAATAGTCGCGGCCGGCGGAATCCGCGATGACGATTGAATACAGCGAATCGCCGGGAGCGCGACCGACGAGTGCCACCGGCAGCAGGGGTCGGTCACGATACAGGGGTTCCGCAAGCGCCGCGGTGTATGCCTCGGCCGCCGCCGCGAAACCATAGACATCGGTCACCCGGGCGCCGGGCCCACGACGACTGATGTACACGAGCATGTGCGGCTCACCGTCGAGGTCGAGCACCCGGTGGGTCAAGAACGCCTTGTAGTCCGGCGCGGTGTCGAGCTTCGCAGCCAGCATCTCCGTAAGCTTCGTCGCGTAGGTCGGCGGCGTCGCCGCGGGCCCCTGTCGCAGCGTGATTTCCCGAGTCGCGAGGTTGTATCGAAAGAAGTACCTGATGACATGCCGCACGGCACAGTCGGCGAGACAGTCCGCCGTGACCATCCGGTCGACTGAGGGAGATCCGGCCGAAGCTCCGCCCCGATCGACGGCGCTTCGGAGCGCTGCGGGGACTTCGCAGCCCGCATGGGCACAGGGCTTTCCGGTTCGGAGCTCGATCTCACGCTGGAAATCGTCGGGGAGCGAGAAGACGCTTTCGGGGCCCGCAACCGGGCGGAATACATCCTTGAGCGACCAGTAGACGCGCGCGGTCACCGCGTTGGCGAACTCCGACGATGCGAAGCCGGTGTAGTTCTCGAGCGCCTTGTCGATTGCAGCACGCTGCGCCCGATCCATCCGATACGCCGCCGCGCCCAGTACCGCCGTCACGGCAAACGTCGCGAGAATCAGCGCGAGAAGCAGAAACCGGCGTGGCTGGGCGCGCGCGTAGCCCGCCAGGCCGGGGCTGCCTTCAACCGGACGCTTCGCCTGCCGTTCGGGCGGGGACACGAGTTCACGTCCAGCTTTTTCGTTCACGTCGCTACGACGCCAGGCGGTACCCGACCTTGCGTACCGTAAGGATGTGTTTCGGATGAGCCGGGTCGTCCTCGAGCTTTCGGCGAAGTTCGGCGACGTGGATATCGACGGTTCGTGTGACGACGTCCGGGCGCATCCCCCATACCAGACGAAGCAACTCATGACGCGAGACGACCGCCCCGTGCGCTTCGACCAGCGCCATCAGAAGCTCGTATTCCTTGGGGCGGAGCGGCACAGGAACCCCGTCCCGCAACACTTCACGACAATCCGACCGCAACTCGATCGCGCCGAACCGGGCGGTTTCCCCGGCCGCTTTCGAGCCGTCCGCCGTGGCCGGCGACCTGCGAATCAACACTTCCAGGCGCGCCAGGACCTCGAGAATGCTGAACGGCTTCGTGACGTAATCATCCGCTCCGTACTGAAAGCCCTTCAGCTTCTCGACCTCGGTGGCACGCGACGTGAGGATGAGGATCGGGGTCCTGTTGCCCTGCTGGCGGAGCGTCCGGAGCACCTCATATCCATCGACCTTTGGCAGGGTGAGATCGAGGACGATCGCCGACGGCCGGCCGAAGCGCGCCTGGTGCAGCCCAGCCTCGCCGTCGGTTGCGACATCGACGTGATATCCTTCGAGCTTCAGCGCGCTCGTCACGCCGGCCGCGAGATTGCGGTTGTCCTCGATCAGAAGGACGCGGGTCCCAGCCATCATGACCCGACCCTCACGCAAACAGCAATCCACTTTCCTGGAGAGGTGGAATGACGGGGTTACGCAAGCCGATCGCCGAGTCGCTGCGCCAGCGCATCCTGAGTGGCCTGCACATGGGCCTTCTTCATGTCGGCGATCGTCTGCCGAGTGTGCGAGAGATCGCATCCGAGTTCGAGGCGAATCCACGCGTTGCGCAAGCGGCGTACAAGCTGCTGGCCGAGGAGGGGATCGTCGAGCTTCGACGTCGATCGGGCATCTATGTCGCCCCAACACGTGCGGCCGCGGACCTCATGACACCCCGCCAATCCGACTGGCTCGCGGACCTCGTCATCCAGGGGCTGAAGCGCGGGATTGCGGCGCCGGATCTGCCGGACCACCTCCGACAGTGCCTCGCGACCCTCCGTCTGCGGGCCGTGGTGCTGGAGTGCAATTCCGATCAGCTCTGGTCGATGACCGATGAGTTGACGAACGATTATGGACTGGATGCGACGTCCGTCGATCTCGACGCCCTGGACGATGCTGAGCGTCGAGCGGATGCGCTGGCCGTGTTGAAGCAGGCCGACGTGCTCGTGACGACCGCCTACCACGCCACCGGAGTTCGTCGCCTTGCCGAGGAGCTCCAGAAGCCGTCGATCGCCGTGACCATGTGCACGGATCTCTTCGCTGAAACGCAGCGTCTCCTCGAGCGCGAGCCCGTGTACTACGTCGTGGATGACGCGCGCATGGGCGCGAAGCTTCGAGATGTCTTTTCCGCATCGCCGGGCAGCGCCAATCTGCGCACGCTCGTAAACGGGCACGACGATCTCCGTGCCATTCCCGCCAACGCACCAGTCTATCTGACCCGATTCTCGCGTACTCGGCTTGCCGGCCATCCCTTGCTGGCCCGCGCGCTTGCCGAGGCACGGGTTTTCGCGATCGAGTCAGCGCGGGAGATTACCGCCTTCATGATTCGGGCTAACCTCGCCGCACTGATGGTTCAGGCAGTCAGCGGGCGTACGATCGACACGGTAGCTGCCACCAATGGGGGCCCGCCCGCGCGAACCTCGACGAGACTGAAGGCCGCCCGTTGATATAGCTGCGCTTTCATCGGTGCTCCTCATAGTAAATCCGGGCCTCCCGGAGCTGCCGCGCGATCTCCCCATACACCGATGATTCATCCTGCGCCGGCGGCGGCGACCAGACACGATCGATCTGTTCGGGGTCATGAAACCGCGCTTGCTCCATCGCGCGTCTCCGTACCCGTAGTGAATCATGTCGGCGCTGGCCGTCGCGTCGGGCGCATAGTCGCTGATGACGTGGTGGGTGATCTCGATCTGGAGCTGCAGAGCCACGTCCGCGAGCACGAATGCGTACATGCTGTCGACGTAGGCGTCCATCGCCGGTGCTCCGGGAATACAGAGCGCCGAGTGTGCGCGCCCCTGGCGCGAGCGGCGTCATCAACGCGTTGCGTGCGGGATCTTTCGAACACATCTTCCCGCGGCCGCCTAACTGACCGGAGTGCTGCTTCCGAGTCATTCCGGCGATGAGGTAGCCTGGCGCTCGTTGTGATGATCGCCTTGGAGCGCCATATTCGGGCCCCATGCAACCCACCTCCTCGGCTCTCATCACCAGCGACGCTGTCATTCTTGGCCTCCTGATGGCGACGCTCGGACTCGTGTTCTATACGTCGAGCCATCCGCACCCGAAGTTGCGCGCGTTCTACAAGTACGTGCCGTCGCTGCTGCTCTGCTATTTCATCCCATCATTGTACAACACGTTCGGGTTGATCGATGCAGAGCAGTCGCGGCTGTACTACATGGCTTCGCGCTACCTGCTGCCGGCCACGCTCGTACTGCTCACGCTGAGCATCGATCTCAAGGGCATACTGGCGCTTGGACCAAAGGCGATGATCATGTTCCTAACGGGCACGGCCGGAATCATCATAGGCGGGCCGCTGGCAGTGCTGCTTTTCTCGTACATCAGCCCGGAGACGGTGGGGGGGCAGGGGCCGGACGCGATCTGGCGCGGGCTGACGACGATCGCCGGAAGCTGGATAGGCGGTGGCGCCAATCAGGCGGCGATGAAGGAGGTGTTCGAGGTCGATGATGTCGTGTTCTCCTCGATGGTCGCCGTCGACATTCTGGTAGCGAACGTATGGCTGGCGGTACTCCTGTTCATGGCCAGCCGGGCCCCCGAGCTCGACCGAAAGCTCGGTGCCGACACTTCGGCGATCGATGATCTGCGTATTCGGGTCACCGAATTTCGCGAACGTCACGCACGTATCCCCGCGCTCCCCGATATCATGATCGTGCTCGCGGTTGGCTTTGGATTCA
>JBPCJJ010000025.1:0-15217 GCA_051005405.1 Gemmatimonadaceae bacterium
CGGCAAACCTTGGCAGGCACGTCGCGAATTCACAGTTCGAGGGCAGCGAGCACAACGTCCGCTAGGCACCGCTCGAGCTCAAGATCCAGTCCGCGCGATACAATGAGGCGGTAACACGAATAGCGAAGATCGGCGACGTCGAATCCGTGAATTCTTCCAGCGAGGACGTCGGCGAGGAGTACGTGGATGTCACCGCCCGGGTCGCGAACGCGAAGCGCCTGGAAGAGCGGTTGATTCAGCTTCTGGCGACGCGCACGGGCCGGCTCGAGGACGTGCTGGCGGTGGAGCGCGAGCTGGCGCGTGTGCGCGAGGTGATCGAGAGGGCGGAAGGGCGGCTGCGGTACCTGCGCACCCGCGCGGCGACGAGCACGCTGACGGTGCTGGTACACGAGGATGAGCCGATCCTGGGAAAGGCTGGAGACAATCCGATTGTCGCGGCTTTCAAGGCGGCCTGGCGGAACTTCGTCCGGTTCGTCGCCGGCTTGATCGCGGCGATGGGGGTGATAATCCCGATGGCGGCAATGGCCGGGATCGGTTACGTGCTATGGCGGAAGTTCCGGAGAACAAGGTAGGAGGGACACCGCGCCCGTTCGTTCCTTCCTACCTCGACTCTTCCGACGGATTCGCAGGGCGACTCGATCCGCGAAGAACGGGATCCTCCGCCGGGATATCCGCCCGTCCCTTGTCCCGCTTGCCCCTGAACAACCTCACCAGCTTCGTCAAAGGATCGTAGTGCCGGTCCACCACCCGCTCCTTGAGCGGGATGATGGCGTTATCGGTGATGGTGATGTGCTCGGGACAGACCTTTGTGCAACACGCGGTGATGTTGCAGTAGCCTATTCCGTGGGCTTCCTTGAGCTCGTCCACGCGGTCGGCCACATCGAGCGGGTGCATTTCGAGCGCGGCGACGTGCACGAGGAAACGCGGCCCGATGAACTCCTCGTGCTTGTGGTGGTCTCGGAGGACGTGACACACGTCCTGGCAGAGGAAGCACTCGATGCACTTCCGAAATTCCTGAACCCGGTCCACGTCGCTTTGCTGCATCCGCCAGCTGCCGTCAGGCGCGTCGGGCGGCCGCGGCGTGAACTGCTTGATCCGCTTCTTGACGCGGAAGTTCCAGGACACGTCGGTGACGAGATCGCGCAGCGCCGGGAACGCACGCATCGGCTCGATCGTGACGGGCCTGGACATGTCCAGCTCGTCGATGCGCAGCATGCACATCAGCTTCGGCATCCCGTTCACTTCCGCCGAGCATGACCCGCACTTTCCTGCCTTGCAGTTCCAGCGAACCGCGAGATCATTGGCCTGATCGGCCTGTATCTGATGCACGGCGTCGAGCACGACCATTCCTTCCGTGACGTCGGTCTCGTAGTCGACGAGAGCGCCGCCGGTGGCGTCGCCCCGCCAGATCCTGAAGGTCGCGTGTGTCATTCGTCTCCTACTTCATCTCTTCGATGATCTGAGCGAGCTCCGCCGGGAGCGGCGGGATCGTTTCGCGGCTCACCTGCATCGCGCCGTCGGAGCCTCTTCGCAGAATGATGTTGAACTTGGCATAGTCGGGATCTTTGTCCGGATAATCCTCCCGGAAATGTCCGCCGCGGCTCTCCTTCCGCTCGAGCGCCGCCCGCGCGACTGCTTCGGAGACTGTGAGCAGGTTCCGGAGGTCGAGCGCGGTGTGCCAGCCGGGATTGTATTCGCGGTTGCCGGGAACGGTGACACGAGGCGCCTTTTCCTTGAGCGCTGAGATACGCTCCAGCGCGGTCTGCATCTCGCTCTCGGTCCGTACTATTCCGACCAGCTCCTGCATGAACTCCTGCAGCTCGTGCTGTATCTGGTACGGGCCTTCCGCCGTCGGGCCGCCGTCGCCCGCGCCGTCCAGCGGGCGCAGCGCATTGGTCGTGGCGAGGTCCACCTGAGCGCCATCGACGTTGACGGCGCTGTTGTCGCGCGCGTATGCGGCGGCGTATTCACCCGCACGCCTGCCGAACACGAGCAGGTCGGACAGTGAATTTCCTCCAAGCCTGTTGGCGCCGTGCAGTCCGGCGGCGCATTCGCCCGCGGCAAAGAGACCGGGAACGGTGGACATCTGCGTGTCGCCGTCCACCCGAATCCCTCCCATCACGTAGTGCGTCGTGGGCCCGACTTCCATCGGCGTCTCGGTGATGTCGATGTTCGCGAGCTGCTTGAACTGGTGGTACATGCTCGGAAGCTTCTTCCGGATGTACTCCTTGGAGTTGGGGATTTTCTCCTTAACCCAGGCAATGTCCAGAAAGACTCCGCCGTGCGGACTGCCGCGCCCGGCGCGCACCTCGCGCATGATGCACCGCGCGACGTGGTCGCGGGTGAGCAGCTCTGGCGGCCTGCGGGCGCTCTTGTCCCCCTGGATGTAGCGCCACGCCTCCTCTTCGGAGTCCGCCGTCTGCGACCGGTAGTTCTCCGGTATGTCGTCGAACATGAACCGCTTGCCGTCCTTGTTGCGCAGCACGCCGCCGTCCCCGCGCACGCCCTCCGTCACGAGGATGCCGCGCACGCTCGGCGGCCAGACCATCCCTGTCGGATGGAACTGCACGAACTCCATGTCCTGCAGCGCAGCGCCTACTTCGTACGCGAGCGAATGACCGTCGCCGGTGTATTCCCACGAGTTGCTGGTGATGCTGAACGCGCGCCCGATCCCGCCCGTTGCCAGCACCACGGAGGGCGCCTTGAACACCTTGAACCGGCCGCGCTCGCGCTCGTACGCGACGGCGCCGGCGATGCGGTCGCCATCCTTGAGGAGCTCGAGCACCGTGCACTCCATGTGCACGTCGATCGCCAGGTGAACCAGATGGTCCTGCAGCGTGCGGATCATCTCGAGGCCGGTCCGGTCTCCGACGTGCGCGAGCCTCGGATAGCGGTGGCCGCCGAAGTTGCGCTGCAGAATGCGGCCGTCTTCGGTCCGGTCGAACACAGCGCCCCACGCCTCGAGCTCGCGCGCGCGGTCCGGCGCTTCGCGCGCATGCAGCTCGGCCATGCGCCAGTTGTTGAGATACTGCCCGCCGCGCATCGTGTCGGCGAAATGCACGCGCCAGCTGTCCCGGTCGTCCACGTTGGCGAGCGCCGCGGCCATTCCGCCTTCGGCCATCACGGTGTGTGCCTTGCCGAGCAGAGACTTGCAGATGACGCCGACCCTGGCGCCCTTGTCCGCGGCCTCGATCGCCGCGCGGAGGCCGGCACCGCCGGCACCGACGATGATCACATCGTAGGAAAGAATATCGTGCTCAGCCATCACAGGAGCCGGAAGTCGGTCCAGATCCCCATCGAGCAGAGCCGCACGTACACGTCCGCGAACGCCACCCAGAACAGGCTCGGCCATGCCCAGTTCATATGCCCTCTATTGAGGCAGCTCACGCAGCGGTAGCTGACGCGTCGCACCGGCGCGCCGGAGAGCCGGTCCACGTACCCGCCGACCAGGTGCCGCAGCGAATGACAGCCGAGCGTGTAACCCGCGAGCAGCACGACGTTGACGACCAGCACCAGCGTTCCGACCCCGATGCCGAACTTAGTCGCGCCGGTCGCCGCGTCCGTGAACCACATGGCCTTCCACGCGTCATAGCTCAGGATCACGAGGAACGCGAGCGCGAAGTACAGGAAATACCGATGGATGTTCTGGATGATCAGCGGGAACGATCTCTCACCGCGATAGTTGGAGCGCGGCTCTCCCACCGAGCAATTCGGCGGATCGGCCCAGAAAGCCTTGTAGTACGCGCCACGGTAGTAATAGCAGGTGAATCTGAAGCCGGCGGGGAAGGGAAGAATCAGCAGCGCGGGAGAGAAGGGTAGCCACCCCGGCCATGCGGAGGGTTGGGGGCCGAACACGGAATGCGACGAATCTCCGAACAAAAGCGGGGAATAAAACGGCGACAGGTACGGGCCGAACTCGTAGTGCGCGTTCTGCAGCGCGGCCCAAGTGGCGTACACGATGAAGCCGCTGAGAATGAGGAAGACCAGGAGCGGCTGCACCCACCATGCGTCGGGGCGGAGAGTCTGGCCGAACGTGCGGCGCGTCAGCGGAACGACTGCGTTCGACATGAGAAGAAGTGACTGGTGACTAGCGACTAGTGACTAGTAAAAAAACCAAAGACAGGCAAATCCCGGGGGCGAGGCAGACCGAACCGTGCCCTGCACGCGAACTATTGTCAAGCCGAGCGCCCTAGCTTACATAATGTGAACAATGGTTGACGACCACGCATTCGTAAACATACTCGCGACGCTGATCGCGATCATCCTGGCGACGAAGCTGCTGGGAGCGCTCGCGCAGCGACTGGGGCAGCCGGCGGTGCTCGGCGAACTGATCGCGGGCGTACTGCTCGGCGCCTCGGTGCTCGGCATCATCGATCCGCAGGGCCCGGTAGTGTTCGCGCTCGCCGAGCTGGGCGTGCTGATACTGCTGTTCGAGATAGGGCTGCACACCGAGCTCGGGTCGCTGGTGCGAGTTGGCGGGACCGCGGCGGGTGTGGGGCTGGCCGGAATCGTTTTGCCGTTCGCCGGCGGGTATGGGGCGGCGGTGCTGCTCGGTTTCGACATGCTCCCGGCGATCGTCTGCGGTGCCGCGCTTACGGCGACGTCCATTGGAATCTCGGCGCGCGTGCTTGGCGACCTCGGGCAGCTCGATCGAACCGAGGGACGCATCGTTCTCGGCGCGGCGGTAATCGACGACGTAATCGGCCTCATCATTCTGTCGATCGTGGCGGGTCTCGCTGCGGGGATCGCCCCGGCTCCGCTGCCCATTCTCAAGACGGCGGCACTGGCGTTCGGGTTCATCGGCGGCGCGATCCTCATCGGGCGGCTTCTCGTTCCGACCGTTTTCGGGTGGATCGCGCGCATCGAGATAGCGGGCACGCTGGGATTGTTCGGCCTCGCCTTCGCTTTCGTGCTGGCCTGGCTCGCGGAGCATTCCGGCTCGGCGATGATCATCGGCGCGTTCGCGGCCGGGCTGATCCTGAATCCCACGCCTCAGCGCCGCACGATCGAGCGCGCCACCACCGAGATCGGCCACTTCTTCGTGCCCGTGTTCTTTGCGGCGGTCGGGGCGTCGGTGGACGTCAGGTCGTTCCTGGATCCGTCCACGCTGGCGATCGGCGGAGCGCTGATAACCGTCGGCATCCTCGGGAAGATGGCGTCGGGCTACGCGCCGTGGTGGTTCAAGGGAAACAAGGCGCTGATCGGTGCGGCGATGATTCCACGCGGCGAAGTCGGCTTGATCTTCGCACAGATGGGACTCTCCACCGGCGCGATCGACGTCGCGCTGTTCAGCGCGCTGGCGCTGATGGTGATGGTCACGACGTTTGCGGGCCCGCCGCTGCTGCAGTACTTCTCGCGGGATGATCGCGGTGTCGCGTCGGACGACGATCGCCCGGGGCAGGGCGGCGTGGACGATCTCGTGGCGGGAGTGCACGCGGCCGAAGCGGGCGGCGACCGGCGCTGAAGGTCCGGCTCAGACGTTGCCGGCCTTGTCCAACGCCTCCCGGACCTTGGCGGCAAGGTCCTCCTGCGAGAACGGCTTTTCCAGGACCATGATGTCGGGATCCAGCTCGGCGCGCATCACGGCATCCTTCGTGTACCCCGACATGTAGAGCGTGGCGATCGAGCGGTTCTGCTCGCGTAGCACGCGCACGAGCTCTCGCCCTCCCATCCCGGGCATTACGAGGTCGGTCAGTAGCAAATCGATTCCGCGATTCGAGTCGATCACCTCCATCGCTTCGGTCCCGCTGCCGGCTTCGAGAACGGTGTAGCCCTTCCCCGCGAGGATGCGTTTGGCGGCGCGCCGAACCGCTTCTTCGTCCTCCACGACCAGAATGGTCTCGCTACCGATTGCCGCAGCCGCTTGCTCAGGCGGCACACGCTCCGATTCCACCGGTTGATCGACGCGGGGGAAACGGATCGTGAATGTCGTCCCGGAGCCGACCCGCGAATCCGCGCAAATGTACCCGCCGCTCTGAAGCACGATTCCATGCACGGTTGCCAGGCCCAGCCCGGTGCCGGCTCCCGGACTTTTGGTCGTGAAGAACGGCTCAAAAATCCGCTGGAGCGTATCCTCATCCATCCCAGTACCTGTGTCCGATACGTCTATAGCCACGTATTCGCCGGGCTTGACGGAAAGGTGGTCATCCGCGGCGACCGGCTTGGTGACCAGCTCGTTGCGGGTCGAAATCGTGACAGCGCCCCCGTGTGGCATGGCGTCTCGCGCATTTACGGCGAGGTTGATGATTACCTGCGAGAGCTGCCCAGGGTCCGCGCGGACGTGGCCGACTTCGGGATCGAGCGCGAGCACCAGCTGGAGATCGGCGGGGAGCAATCGCTTCAGCAGCGACTCGAGCTCGACCAGCGAATCGTTGACGTCGAGGACCTTCGGCTGGAGTATCTGGCTGCGGCTGAACGCGAGCAACTGCCTGGTAAGTCCCGCTGCGCGATCGGCCGCCTTGCGGATCTCCTGAATGTCCAGTCTCCGAGCGTCGTCCGCGTCGAGTGACTCGTACAGGAAGTCGCTGTAGCTTCCGATTGCGGTGAGCACGTTGTTGAAGTCGTGCGCTATTCCGCCGGTGAGCTGGCCGACCGCTTCGAGTCGTTGCGACTGCCGCAGATGCAGTTCCGCCTCGCGCAATGCGTCCTCGGCGCGGACCCGGTCCGACACGTCGTTCACGACCACCATTCTTGCCGGACGCCCGCCGAAGGTAATGACGCCGGAAGCAATCTCGACATGGATTATCGTGCCGTCCTTTCGCTGATGACGCGTGGGATACAGCCTCGTCACCTCGCTGATCGCTTGCAGTTGGGTCATCAGAATCGGGATGTCTTCCTGCGGCCGTATCTCAGTGATTTTCATCGCCAGGAATTCCTGCTCCGAATAACCATACGCGTGAATTGCGGCACGGTTGACGGCGAGAAAGGCGAGGGTGTCGGCGTCGAACACCCACATCGGGAGCGGATTGATGTCGAATAACTCGCGGTACCGCTCCTCGCTCTCCCTTAGGCCGGCACCCTGTTGTTCCAGGGTAGCCGCCATCTGGTTGATGGTGCTGCCAAGGATTCCGAGCTCGTCAGCTCCGAGTACGCCGGTTCGGTGCGAGAGGTTGCCCGTTCCCAGTTTCGCCGCGTCCGCCGACAGACGGGTCAGCGGGTCGATGATCCGCGATGCTTGCCACGTGGCGAGTCCAAGGCCGAGCGCGAGGGCTAATCCGCCGTATCCCAGGGCACGGCCGAAATCCCAGCGAGCTTGCGCGTATATAGCGCTCATCGGAACGCCGGTGTAAACCCGCCATGGTGCGCTCTCCAGACGGGAGAAAGCGATCAAACGATGTACGCCATCGTCGGATTCGAGCTCCCCGGTTCCGCTGTCGTGATAGCTGCTCGTACGCGCCGGCCGCGATGCCGACACGTCGCGCCCGACCCACCGCTCGGCGTCCGGCGATCGGGCAAGTACAACTCCCTTCTCGCTTATGACGGTGATTGTTGAACCATCGGGAAGGTCGGGAAGCCCCGCGGGGCGTAGCGACCCCTGGAGGCTCGCCAAGCGGATCTGTGTGACGAGCAAAGCGGAATCCCCACGCGCGTCCCGCATGGGGAGCATGACGTGAACCACGTACCCTGAACGAGGCGTGTCGATGGGCTCGGTAACGAAGCTCCCGGCTGCTGCAGGCTTGGACTCCCAGAGCGACTGTACGTATGCAGGTTCGAGGGGCCCGGCGTCCGGGGATGAGCTGCCTATCACCTGTCCCGAGTCGGTGTACACGACCCAGTGTGGGAAGTCATCCGGCAGCTGCATCGCGAGTCGCCGGAGCATGCTGTCGTTCGCCGGCCGGTCGCGACTGGAAGCGCCGACCGAAGCCATCGCCGTATGCATTACTGCGTTGATGTCCCCGAGCTCGTGGTTCAGACGCTCGGTTATCTGTTGCGTCCGTGCCACGGCCCGCTCGGCAGCGAGCGGCTTCTGATCGAGAAGGTGTCGTCGCGCCACAAGTCCGATCAGCAACAGGAATGGCACGACGCTGGCCACTACCAGGAAGATCAGACGCCTCCTGAGTCCCGTCGGGAGTGCGCGAGCCAGCCCTTGAACGGCCATGTCGGAAGGTACCTGATGCACGGAGGGAGGGGGACTCGAACCCCCAAGCGCTTGCGCGCGGCGGATTTCAAGTCCGCTGCCTTACCAATTAGGACTATCCCTCCACCTCGAAAGATAGGCCAGCGGGCAAGCGCCTGCGCCGGATTTACGGCGCCGTGCCCGTGTCGCTCGGAGTGCGTGCCGGCAGCTGCGGAGGGGGAGTGGACGGAATTGCGTCCTCGAGGTGCGACGCCCGCGCGATCGCGACCACCTCGGAGTACACACGCGCCGCCTCGGCACCCTTGCCACTCTCGATCAGCGCCTGAGCGAGCAGGTATCCGGCCCGCACGTACAGATAGGGAATGTTGACGGAGGCCTTGTCGATCCAGTGCCCGCGCTCGACCATCTCGTCCGGCGCCTCGTAGCTGTCCCACATCGCCAGGGAAGTGGGCAGGTCGAACCACCCCTCGGCCGGAAGCCACAGGACGTCTGCTGACTGCGTTGGCTCGGAGGACACCAGCTTGCGGGCCAGTCCGGTCCCGATGACCATGTTGCCAAGCCCCAGCTCCTCGGCGTAGTTGCCCGTGGTGCGGCTGAAGTAGAACGGCCGCTGCGGGTACGAGTCGCGGATCAGGTACAGCACGAACAGATCGGCGCGCGCGAGTCCCATCACCCCGTAGCCGATGTTCCGCGGCGCAATGCGGGCAGCGATGCTCGTGCCCTCCTTGCGAAAGACCTGCGGCTCGTTCAGCTCGATCGCGAGCGGCACCGCGTCCGCTTCCCGGAACGTCATCCGCACCGGTGGATCCGTGGGCTTAGTCCATGTGCGGCCGCGGTAGATGGCGGGCCCGCGCGCCGCGTCGTACTCCGACGTCGGGCGGCGGATCATCTGCCGCGTGTACCACTCGGTGTTGAGCAGGGACGTGTTCGCGACGAGCACGTCGCGGCGGATGCCTTCGACCTCCTGTGCGTACCAGAGGGGGAAAGTGTCGTTGTCGCCGGCGGTGACGAGGATGCCATACGGCTCTACCGAATTGAGCAGGTCGGCCGCGAAATCGCGGGTGTCTGTCTGGCCCGCGCGCGACGCCGAGCTCCAGTTCGCCAGCAGGGGAATGAGCGCGAGCGCGAGCACCGGCGACGCGGCGAGCCAGCTGCGCTGCCGGGGCACGGTGACGGTTTCACTGCCGAGCCTGACATCGTCTGCGCCGGCGAGCGCGGCGACGGTCTCCCACACGTACACCAGTCCGAGCGCGGCCCACACGCTCCACGTCGAGAAGCTCCAGAGGTAGAAGTAATCGCGGTCACGAACTTCACGCGCCACCGATTCGCTCAGCTCCGGCGCCTGCGAGAAGCCGTACTTGAAATTCATGTAGTAGATCAGGCCAAACGTCACCGTAAAAACGAGCGGGCCGAAGAACCAGAAGGAATTGCGGTCGCGGCGCCAATGGACGTAGCCTCCCAGTCCGCCGAGCAGGAGGAAGATCGTGGCGAACAGCGTTTGGACCCCCGGCCGCCCGCCCATGTGATCGCGGACCCACTGCCACTTGAAGTACAGCCACCACATCCCGACTTGCGCGCCGAACGGTGCCTGCCGCTCGGTGAGCGACGGCTTGCCGTACTGCTCGCGGTCGAAGTTGTACTTGAATCGCTGGTACGTGACTTTGTCGAAGGTGCACGCTGCGGCCATCTTCGATTCGCACGCCGTGGGCTCGCCTTCGTTGATGGCGGGGAAGAACGCCGCGCGGATCGGCTGGGTCGCGTACGGCGTCATGCCGAGCAGTATCGCTGCGATCCCGGCGAGGATGAGCCGCCATCGTAGCACCGTGCCCGGGCGGCGGACGAGCACCGCGATCGCGAGCGGCGGGAGCACGAGGAAGCCAGCCATGTGGTTGGCATAGCCGAGTCCGCTGATATACGCGATCAGGATCAGCAGCTTGTCCGCTTTGGGGCCGTCCGGGTCGTCGCACCACCGCACGATGAGCCAGGCGGAGATCGCCATGCCGACGAGCGAGAGGGTATAGACTTTTTCGTTGACGACTGACTGCGACCAGACCGTGAACGATGTCGCGCCGATCAGGGCCGCGAGGGAGCCGCCGGCGATGCGCTGCCATCTGCGCGGGAGCCAGCTCACCAGCACGCGCTCGGTGACGAGGAACCACATGCCCGCCGAAACCGCGCTGCACAGCGCCGCGAAGATGTTGATCCGCATCGCGACGTTGGGCGCGATCGGAAGGATCGTGAAGACGCGCCCGATCAGGACGAACAGCGGATTGCCGGGCGGGTGCGGGATTCCGAGGATGTACGCGGCCGCGATGTACTCGCTCGTGTCCCACATCGCCGTTGAGGGCGAGAGGGTGACGAGATAGAGCAGAAAGACCAGCGTGCTCGCGATGGCCGCGGCTTTGTACGAGGGTCGGTAGTCGAGCTGGGCGGCGGAAGCCGTCATTCAGTTATTGGAAAGGTGGAATGTCGCGGGCCGAAACGCTCGAACGGCGAGCGAAAAAGCTAACTATTTGGTCCGCATTACTGATACCGGCAACCACTGGTTCGTTAGGCGGGCACTTAGAGATCGTCGGGCTTGAGCCCAGTATGTTGAGCTATCCGCTAACCATCCAACCAATGCGGAGGAGAGCCGCCAAGACGCGCCTGGCCTTTGCGGCACCCCAAGTACTCACGCGGCTTGGAAAGAGACATCCAAGAGCTCCGGGACCGCCTCGCCATGCTCCAGCTTTTCAGCGAGGACGCGCAGGGCAACGGCCTGCACTTTGGCAACCGCATCGGTCCGGGTCGTACCATACGAAGAAACGCCGGGGAGTGCGTCAACTTCGGCTAGCCAGCGACCATCGGTTTCCTGTTCAATCTCAATCTGAAATTTCATGAAGACACCGTTCGAGAAACGAACAACTTTCATTATAACGATATTCGATTCCGTGGGCGAACGCGTGCAAGGGATGAGTTACGGGTGGTGAAGCCAATCTTGTAGATCATCGGACCCCGTTGGCAACGGATTGTCACGTACGGTCGCAAGTGCGTCGCTGCGCTAGTTCGTGTGGGTTGTTGCCTCTCCCGAATGGGACCGTACCACTGACAGCCAAGCCAGTTCGAGTTCAGCTGGCGCGACCCCAAGCGCCCGCGCGACCGCGTCGAGCGCTGGTTCATCCTTGCCGAGCGCGGCCACGAAGCGGAGCACGCCAGAGTCGCCGCCGCGGCGATGAGCTATCTCGAACACGCCCGCGGCCGCAGGCAGGCGGGCATGCGCCAAGGCTCCGGACCCATCGCTAGTGAGGATAGATCCCAACCCGACAGCCGGCTGGCTGGCTAGGTGAAGCGACAGGTCGCGCATCATTTCCGGATAAGAGTTCCCGCGAGCGCCGCCCAACCAGTATGCAATCCCCTCGCTCACGAAAGAGGACGAGCCGCCCACCAAGGGATGCAGTAGCACGTGCACCAACTCGTGCCTGTATGCTTCGCCGAAGCGCGGGTTGGCGGCGAAGACCACTCGTGCGGGTGAATTTGCTTTCCCTCCGACGCGATCAGAGCTGATAGCCCAGTCGAGACCCATAACACGAAAAGCTGCTTGTAGGTCGGGTACCTGGTAGTAGGTGATTGGGGCAGCGTTTGTGATTCCAAAACGCTCACTGGTCGCTTCGGCCCATCGCGCCGTCTCGGCGGCGCGGGCAGCATTAAAGCGCACGGCAGGATGCACGACGTACTCGATTGGGCCCACCTGCGCGCGCTGCCATCCCTCTGTTTCGAAGGCACTCGCATGGGCGAGCACCCATCGCCCCCCCTCGCGCACCATGTATATGCGTTCCATGGCAAGTAGTCCGGGGTGCGCGGCTGTACCAGCACCGACGTACATCGTTCGGAGCACCCATCGCGAGGAGTCCCCGGCAGCCAGCGGGAGTGCCTCAACGAGGACGGCATTTGCGTCTAGGATGTATCGTTCGGACGCGACCAGGAGATCGGGGTCTGGCGTCCGCCGCTGATCGGCGCTCGACCAGAATCGCAGTCGTTTGGTAGGGTCGGCCCGTACCGCGAGGTAGTCCCGCCATGTGCGCACGACGGCCGGGAGCGCGATGAGCGCTGGATCCACGCCCCATGATGAGGTAGCGACTGCCGTCGTATCCACCGCGAATCCGAGCGCTAGGCGGGAGACGGGGGCGGCGGTGCCCTCTGGCGGTTGAGAACAGCCGCAAGTAGCGACCAGCGCGAGCGAGAGCGCTATACGACGCCTCACATCGCCGTCGAGGGCGAGAGGGTGACGAGATAGAGCAAAAAGACCAGCGTGCTCGCGATGGCCGCGGCCTTGTACGACGGTCTGTAATCGAGTTGGGCGGCGGAAGCCGTCATCGTGTATGCGTGAGTGTAAAGTCTGCCCGTGCCGGCAACTGTCGGCCGGCATGTGCAAAAGTAACTATCGAGCTAGGGCTTTCGCTCTTTGGATGTATTACGCGGTGCGGCGCGACTTCTGGCGTTTTCTGATGATCGCGCCCAAGGCACGCAGAGCTTCGTTTACTGCGGTCGAATCCGGGAAATCCTTCGCGACATCGGGGTCGAGCAGGATAAGATTCGTTCCCTCTGCGTATGGCTCAGCGTATTTGTTGCGTCTGCCCTTGCTGAAGTCGTACTCGGGGAGCATGTCCTCGTTGGCAACTTCCTTGACTCTTTTCGACTTACCGGGAGCGTTTTTCATATGTGTCGCGCTCGGCGCGGGTTACGGGTCGGGCACTAATGAGGCGCACGCTTTTCCGGCGCTCTGTGAACATTACGACCAGAATCTGATTATTCCGAGAGTTTCCGATCAGGACGAATCGTTGTTCGGCTTCCGAGTGCCTCGGATCATCGACTATCCGGCCGAGAGGATCGGCAAATACAGTCGAAGCCTCCTCGAAGGAGACGCCATGCTTGGCCAGGTTGTTCCTGGCTTTGTCCGGATTCCCATTCGAACGTAATGGCCATTGATGGAATTTACCGGGAACCATTCGCGGCGCATCACGGTGTGATGAGCTGCGCCGGGTCTTCGTCGAGCGAGATGCCGAGATGATCGAGAATTCTGTCTTCGACAGCGGTGCGGAGATCCGCATCCACGAGTGTCCCGAGCCTCTCTAAAAGGCGCGTTTTAGAAATTGTGCGGATCTGTTGAGGCATGATGACGCTATCGACATCGTTGCCACCCGAACCCGTGGGAAGAAGAACTTCAAACGGGTACACCTGTCTCTTCTTGCTCGCGAGCTTGGTAATTGGAAGAACGGTTACGAGGTCGAACGCGCGGTTGAAGCCATCGTTTGACACAATCAGAACAGGGCGACTATCGCCGCTCTGTTCTCTGCCGACTGCCGGGTTCAAATCCGCCCAAAAGAGATCCCATTGAAATACGGCGCCTGCAAAGGCCATGGTGAAATCTCAGAGCCCGTCAGTGTCCGCGTTGGAGAAGCGCTTGCTAACGTCATCCATATCCCGCAGGAAAGCGGGATCGTTGGCCGCCTCGTCATAGGCGGCATACAGGGCAGCGCGCCTTGTCCTGCGAATTTTTTCATCCAGCGCGTCTTCGACGAATGCGCTGAGGTTTTCCGCCCGTCCGGCCTGAACGATTTCCTTCGCGGCTTCCAACACATCAGCCCGTAGCGAGAGCGATGTACGCTCGCGCAACGCTTGATCCCTTCTTCGACGCCGTAAAGCCGGGAGGTTGGCAACAGCAGTCGCGCGCTCCATCCAGCACACTCCGTTAGGGACACTTTAGTATTACCTGTCGTACTATCAAAAGCAATACTTACCGTGCCCAAGTGTCAGCCGGGGATCTCCTGCTCGACGAGCTTCGCAAGCTGAGCGAGCGTGACCGTGGTCTGGGTTTCTCCAGGGAGGTTCGGGTCGTCGAAGCTGTCCGTGTAGCGGATGCGCTCGAACGGAACGAGCTCGCGGAAAACGGCGTTGTGAAGTTTTCTCAGCACGCGCTGGACGAGATGAAAAAGGACGATCTCGAAACGACCGATTGCCTCAATCTGCTTCGAGCAGCGTATTCGAGCCGCCGGAATACGAGAAGGGGGAATGGCGCTATCGGGTGTGCACGCCACGGATGTGCATCATTATCGCTTTTGGATCGCGTACGGGTTTGAGGGTCATAACGGCATGGAGGAGCAAGCCATGAAATGCGACGAGTGCCGCGGACCGGCGACAACGGAACGCAATGTGGTGCGTCGCTACGAAATCGGCGGCCTGCCAAATGTCGAGTTGCACGGCGTGGAAGTGACCCGATGCGCGGCATGCGGCCTGGAGGCGGTCGGAATTCCACGAATTGCCGAACTGCATCGTGCTCTCGCCCACCACTTCGTGCAGCAGCAGCGAATGCTTGCGTCAGTCGAAATCCGTTTTTTACGCAAGCACGTCGGACTTTCCGGGGCTGAGTTTGCTCAGATGATGGGTGTAGCCCGGGAAACGGTTTCGCGCTGGGAGTCGGGGGCAAATCCAATGGGAGCGGTCGCAGATCGTCTGTTGCGCCTCATTGTCGTGATCCACGAGCCCAGCGAGAGCTATGCTGTTGATGATCTGCTGCGCGACCTAAACGACACGGCCGCACCCAAAAAGCTTTCGTCCGTGGCCATGCAGAACAGCCGCGACAAAGGATGGGCGCCACGGGCTCGCCGTCAGCTGGCGAAAGTCTAACCGAAGTCGACTTATGGCCCGCCGCTAGTCGACGGCATTGCGTGCGGGTCTTCCGACAACACGCTTACCTAGGCAGAGCGCCATCCGTAAAGACCTCTTGGTCATGTGCCTCAGCTCGAATGCTTGCCCAACCTTCTGAACGTACCCGCTGACCGATTATCCGATGTTGCTCGTAGGTGCCGCCGACTTTGACATCCGCGTGGTGGACCTTGCAGGCAAAGCCGTACGGCGGCAGCCATGCCCGCCCCCGGACATTTTTCAGGCGCGAGCAGTGCTCTGTCTGTCGAGCGCTCGCATCGCTGTCTGGAAGCGAGCTTCGACCGTGGCGCGATCTTCCTGCTCCGGCAATCCTTCCCGAGCTCCGCGCGCGATCATCTCAGCATGCCGCCGAAGCGCGGCACGATCGTCCGGTCGACGTGCAGATTCCGCCACCACCGCGATCGTCTCGAGCATGCGGATCGTCACCGCCGCGCTTGA
>JBPCJJ010000026.1:0-51984 GCA_051005405.1 Gemmatimonadaceae bacterium
GCGCCGACGGCAGCGTGGACACGCGGAGGTCGATGCCTACGCCGTTCGCGCCGACGCGCGCGCGTCCACCCTGCGGGCGGAGCCGGTCGGCGATGTCCATGTTCGCCATGATCTTGATTCGCGACACGAGCGGGACTCCGATCATGCGCGGGAGCGTCATCGCCTGCCGCAGCACGCCGTCCACGCGGTATCGCACCGCGATTCCCTGCTCCTCGGGTTCGAGATGGATGTCGCTGGCGCGCGAGGCGATCCCCTCAGCGACAATGTGGTCCACGAGCTTGACCACCGGGCGCTCGATCGCCGAATCGTCGAGGTAGCTGTGCGATTCGTCCACCGGATTCGGCGCCTCGTCCAGCTCGCGCCGCTCCGCCACCCCATCGAGGATTTTTGCCACGGCGTCCTCGGGGCGGTACACCTCGTCGATCCGCTTGTCGATCCGGGACGGAGGGGCAAGCAGCATCCGGATACGGCGGCCTGACGTGAACGCGAGCGTTCGCTCGCAGTCCATGTCGTAAGGGTTGGCCGTCGCGATCTCCAGCGTGTCGCTGGTCACGGAGAGCGGAAGAATGCGATATCGACGCGCGAGCTCCTCCGACACACGCTCGCGCGCCTGGGAGCTTACCAGAAGTCGCTGTGCAACGGGCAGGCGGAGGCGCTCCGAGATCGCGTTGGCTATCTCGTCGTCAGTGAGAGGAGAGATGCGAGCCGCTGACTCCCAGTAGCTGGTCGTCACTGCGGTATCGACTGCGGCCAGATCGCTCGCTGTCAGCAGATCGGCGAGGAATGGGCGAAGCCAGGAATCAGCGGGCACACTTGAGCGTACTCGCGCGGGCTATCGCCAAGTGCATCGTGCCAGGGCGTGGATGATCAAAATGCGGCGAATGGCCGGGCGCGAATATGACAAGCTTGCTCGGGCGATGTATCTTCCGGGCGCGCGAGACTCTCCGCCAGGATGCGTCACGGCACGACGGAGGGTTGATTCGGGGGGAGTCACGGCATGTTGCGACGATTGGCGGGATGGCACGGCTCCCGAATCGCGGCCTTGTGGGCGGCGCTCGTCGTTCTCGAGGGCGGCGTCGCTCTTGCCATTAATGTGCGCGGCGGCCCGCTACCAAATACCGTCCAACGCGAAGGCTCTCGGTCGGCGTACGCAAACGACCGGGCTCGCGGAGTCAATCACAGCCTGTTGCCTCCGAAGCTTGAGGCGACCCTCGTCGCCGTTGAGTCGCGCTCCAGTCAGGACTCCCAGCGAGCTGGCGGATTTCAAACCTTCGTCGACTCATTCGCTGCGCCCGTTTGGCAGAGTGTGACCGACACCTTTCTCGATCCACAGTTCTTGTTTTTGCTGGCGGCAATAGCCGTGTTTTTTTATGGGTTGCCCCTCGCAGTGCTGGCGCTCACCGTCCTATGGATAGTAGCGCGGCGGCGTCATGTACCGTCGCGCACCCATGAGGGTTGAAGGCCATTTTCCGCCCGCGCCCTCACCGCGACAGCGCTATAGTACCGGCCAGAAGTCCCGGTTGAGATCGATGGACATGGTCCATCGGCCGTTCCGCAGCCCGCGCGCAACGTCGATGCGCAGTATGTCGAACACGGTGAGGGCACCAAGACCAGCGCTCGGATAAAGCCCGTGCCCGCGCCGAAATGCGCCAGCTCCCCCGTTTATTGCGACGACGCTGAAATGCGGGGCGAGCGTCATGCGCGCAGGCGCCCGACCGAAACGTCCGAGCGAGACCGCGGGGAACGGAGCCGGCATCTGCCACTCGAATCGTGCGGACAGCCCGGACGTCCCGACGAACTCGTGGAAATCGTACCCTGGCCCGGTCACCGTTCCGCCGAGATAAACCAGCTGTTGCGGCTGCAGAGAGGGCGCTGGCGGCGAAGTCACGCCAGTGGCATGGCTATACGATCCCTTCTTGTCTCCCACGGCCGCGAAAAGAAATTGCGTGACGAGCCGACTGGTCCCGAACGGCCGCTCGACGTTGGCGTGCAGCCCAATCCTCACTCCAGTTTCCCACGTATCCGGATACGATGAAAGTGCGTACCGGAAACCGGAGCCTGCGACCCGATACTTCGCCTCGAACCCGCCAAACGTGAGCTTCGTGGGGCGCTCGAGCAGCAGCTCCAGCCGGCGTTCCTTCATTCTTGCGGCGGGCAGAGCGAGGTCGAAGTCACCGCGTACGGGATTGGCACGCACCGCGAGAGGGCGGTGCTTCTCGCTCGCGAACGACACCGTCGCGCGCCATGCGCCAAGCGACGGCGAGGACGCCGACAGCGCGAACCCCCGCGATCCGAACGGATCGGTGTAATCGCTGCCGAACTCCTGCGCGGCCAGGCTGTTCACGAAGAGCGACCGCTCCATCGCGTCGCCAGCCAAATCGTGGTCGTCGTACGCCTCGACCGAGAGTCCGGCCCCGCTCGCGCGGCCATACGACACGCGTGCGCGGCCCTTCCACTCGTAGTCCGAGAATCCGTACCGGCCGCCCGCAAACAGCGACATGCCCGCGCCGAGCCGCTGCGACACGCCGGCGCCCAGCGCGAGCCCTTCGACGCGGTTGAACCTCACGAAGTCCGAGATCCGCCGCCCCGCCAGCGACGTCGAGCGGGTCTGGGCCAGCGCCTGCGCGCGCACCAGCGCGCGCGCCTCCTCCTGCACTGCGAGAACCTCGGCATCGGTTACAGCGCGCACATCGTCAGGCAGGTTGTCGAGAATGTCGCCCGTGAAGAGCGCGCGCCGCGCGGAATCGCCTTCCGCCCCCGCCGGAATCAGCGCCGCGACGATCTCCGCCCCCGCGAACATGGACGGATCCAGGCCGTTGTTCACCGAGTAGCAGCAGATCTCCCACCGCCCGCGTATGATCCCGCGCGCCGGGTAGTCCAGCCATGTGCCTGACCTCCTGATCTCGATCTCCTGCCTGCGGGGCAGCCAGAACCTGCCATCGATCAGCCCGTTCTCGAGCACGACCGCCACGTCCTCGAGGCCCTGCTCCTTGAGCGCGGCGCGCGTGAAGCTGAGCGCCATGCGCGCCAGCTCCGCCGTCTCGCGATCGATGTACAGCGCCCCGATGGCGCGCGGCTGGCGATCGTCCCGAGGACGAACGCGCATTTCGTAAACGAGCAGCGTCCGCGGCCCGAGTCGAATTTCGAGCGAATCGCTGATCGCGAAATCGTACTCCGCGAGCCCGGTAGCGGAGAGCGGATGCGGCACGTCGCGCACCTCGTCGCCATCCCCCAGACGGATCATCTCCGGGAAGTTGTTCTGAATGATCCCCAGGTGATCACGGTGGTAGTTGATGTCCGTCGGCAATAGAAGCGTGTCGCGGCGGCCGCGGATCAACTGCTTGCTGAGATTCGGCGCCATCCAGTACACGTCCAGCGCCAGCTCGTCTGCCTTGACGATCTTGGGCGGCTCGGTGAACCCTTCCCCGAGCTGGGCCAGAAACGTGACATAACCGCGCGCCTGTGCCCGGTAATCGCGCAGGGCGGTATCGGCGATCTGCATGGCCCTGAGCGCGGTTGCCCGCTCTACCAGGGCCCGCGTCCGGGTATCATTCCATCCTTGCGCGCCGGCGGGGTCCGCGGCGCATGCGACGGCAATGCAGCAAAGCAGGGTGACGACGGCCGCCGCGGGCTTCAACCTCATGCACGAAAGTTATGTCGCGCACTAACAGCCTGTGACATTCGAGGAATTCGCGCGCCTCGCCGGCGCGGGGGGACTCGTTCCCGTGCGGACGGAAATCCTCCTGGATCTGGACTCGCCGGTGTCGGCTTTCGCCAAGCTCCGGCGCGGGCAGTTCGCTTTCCTGCTGGAATCCGCGCCCGCCGGCGGCGAGACATGGGCGCGATACACTTACGTGGGAACCGAGCCGCGCGCCGCCTGGCGATTGCGCGACGGGATAGTCGATGACTGGGCGCCCGGCACGGGGTGGCACAATCGGCGCGAGCCGGCCGACCCCATGGCCGATCTCGAGCAGCTGATCAACGCCGACCTCCCGCAGAGCACGCCCGATCTCGGTCCCTTCTGGACCGGAGCCGTCGGATACTTCGGGTACGACGTGGTTCGCCACTTCGAGCGGATCGGCACTCCGCCTCCGCGGGCGGGCACCGTGCCGGACGCCATGTTCATCTTCACGCGCTCGCTCGTGGTGATAGACAACCTGCACGGCACCGCGAGCATCGTCATTACGGTCCGCGTGTCGCCCAGCGCCACGAAAGCCGAGCTGCGCGTCGCGTACGACGCGGCCGCAGCGGAAGCGGAGGAGCTGCGCGATCGGCTGCAGGGCCCGTCGCCACTCGAACCGCTGGAGCTTGGCGAAGATCGTGGAATCCAGGGAACGTCGAGTCTGGACAAGCGCCAGTTCGAGGGCGCGGTCGAGCGGATCAAGGAGCACATCCTCGCGGGGGACGCCTTTCAGGTGGTCCTTACCCGCCGCATCGACGTACCGGCGACGTTCGATACGGTAGATCTGTACCGCGCGCTGCGCGCGATAAATCCATCGCCGTACATGTACTGTCTCGCGCTCGACGAGATGGAGATCGTCGGAAGCTCGCCGGAGCTCCTCGTCCGGCTCGAGGCCGGCACCGTCACGGTCCGTCCGATCGCAGGAACCCGGCCCCGTCCGGCGCCGGGATCGCAACTCGATTACGACAGCGTCGCCTCGGAGCTCCTGAACGACCCGAAGGAGCGCGCGGAGCATCTGATGCTCGTGGACCTCGGCCGGAACGACGTCGGGCGGGTCGCGGAGTTCGGCACCGTTCACCCGACCGCGCTGCTGCGCGTGGAGAAATACTCTCACGTGCTGCACCTCGTGAGCGACGTCCAGGGGCGGGTGCGACCCGGCGTTTCCGCGCTGCAGGTCCTGCGCGCTACGTTTCCGACCGGGACACTCACCGGAGCACCGAAAGTCAGGGCCATGCAGATCATCGATGACCTCGAGACGGTTCGGCGCGGGCCTTATGCCGGCGCCATCGGCTATGTCGCCGCGGGCGGCGCTCGCATGGAGCTCGCCGTGACGATTCGCTCATGCGTGATCGCCGACGGTGTTGCGGCGATACAGTCCGGAGCCGGCATTGTCGCCGACTCCGTGCCCGAGCGGGAGTGGGTCGAGACAGAGAACAAGGCCCGCGCGGTGATGTCAGCCATTGGACGCATCCCCGTGCGGGAGAATCCGCGCGCGGAGCGCGGCTGACCGTGCGGATCGAGATTCCAGGGTACGTGCGATTTCGCGTGGGCCGCGCGCGGGTCACCGCGCTCGTCGATGCGGAGAACGCGGTGCGCGAGGCGTTGCGGGAAGGCACACTCTACGAATACGCGGGACTCCATCCCGACCGGCGCCAGATGAAGGGGCGTGGCGACGTCTTCGCAGCTCCCCTTCCGGGCCGACAGCACCCGGTCGTGGTCCGACACGCCTTTAGAGGCGGAGCGCCGGCCAAGCTCACGCGCGACCTCTTTCTTCCCCCTACCCGCGGTCTCCGCGAGCTGCTCGTTTCCCAGCGCCTCCGAGCCGCCGGCGTGCGCACGCCCGAGGTAGTCGCGTACGCGACCTACCCGGCGGGTGCGATTCTTCGCCGCTTCGACATCGCGACACAGGAGATTCCCAATGGCGCCGATCTATTCGCCTGGCTCGCCGCGACCGACGACGAAGGCGCCCGCGACGTGGTGCTCAACGCCGCGGCGGGCGCGGTCGCGTCGCTCGTTTCGGCGGGCGCGCACCACCCTGACCTCAACATTCGCAACGTCCTCGTGGCTCCGGGCCCGGACGGCGACCTCATCGGCTGGATCCTCGACGTGGACCGCGTTCGCTTCCACGTCGCCGGGTCGCCGACCGTTCGCGACGCGAACATCACACGGCTTCGACGTTCCCTGAGAAAATCGATGCGACTCGGCCTGTCCATAACCGAAGAAGAGATCATCGCGATTATCGATCGCGTGCAGGAGCTGTCCGAATGACCGTGGCCCTCGACCGCGTGTGCATCGTGATGATGAGCGCGGTCGGCGATGCGGTGCACGTGCTCCCCGTGATCAACGCAATCAAGCGCCATTCCCCCGGAAGCCGGATCACGTGGGTCGTGCAGCCCGGGCCGAACTCCCTGGTGCGCGGACACCGGTCGGTGGATGAGACCATCGTCTTCGACCGGGGCGCCGGCCTCCGCGCGTTTCGCGATATCCGGACAGCGCTGGACGCGCGCGAGTTCGACGTCGTGCTGAACCTGCAGGTGTATTTCAAGGCAGGCGTCGTCACCGCCTTCACCCGCTCGCCGGTGAAGGTCGGCTTCGACAAGGCGCGCGCGCGCGACCTGAATACGATGTTCACAACGCACACGATTCCCCCGCACGCGCCCCAGCACGTGCAGGACCAGTACTTCGAGTTTCTCACGTACCTGGGAGTACCGCACGAGCCCGCCGAGTGGGACCTCGGCCCCTGGGACAACGAAAGAGAGTGGCAGCGCACTTTCATGGCGAAGTTCGAGCGTCCCATCGCATCCGTGATTGTGGGAACAAGCAAAGCCGCCAAGGATTGGCCGGCGGAGCGGTGGGTCGAGGTGTGCGACGCCCTGTACGAGGACTACGGCCTCCAGCCTGTCCTTGTGGGCGGTGGTTCCGAGCGCGAGCATCGCGCAGAGCGCATCATCCTCGACGGCGGCAGGCATCCGCATTTTTCGGCGCTGGGTAGCGGGCTACGGAACCTTGTCGGGATCCTCGACGCGTCGGCCCTGGTGCTCGCCCCTGACACAGGCCCGCTGCACATGGCCGTCGCGCTCGACAGGCCCGTCATCTCGCTGATGGGGTTCACCAACCCGAAGAGGAGCGGGCCTTACCGCAAATTCCACGATCTGACCGTGGATGCCTTCAGCGACCCCGGTGAGAGCTACGACGCCTCGGCGAAACACCGTCCCGGACGCATGTCACGCATCACCGCCCGCGACGTCCTGGAAAAAGTCGACCTCTGGAAGGCTCGCTATTCGGCGGGGGCTCTCTCCACGTTGCCGAACCGGTAGCGAAGACCGGCATCGCGCAGGAGCTCGATCAGCCGGGCGAGCGGCAGCCCCATGACCGCGAAGAAATCGCCGTCGATCTTCTCTACGATCGTCGCTCCATACCCCTGAATGCCGTACGCGCCGGCCTTGTCCATTCCCTCGCGCGTCTCGACGTAGGCGTCGATCTCGTCGTCGGTCAACCGCCGGAAGGTGACGGAGACCTCTTCCGTTCCCTTGTTCGTCATGCCGCCGTAGACGACAGCGAGAGCGGTGATGACTTTGTGCGTCCTGCCATTGAGCGCAGCGAGCATCACCCGCGCAGCTTCTGGAGTCGCCGGCTTGCCGAGCACCCGGTCATCGAGCACGACGACGGTGTCGGAGCCGATGACGACGGCATCTGGATGACTCCTCGCGATGGCGCAGGCTTTTTCGACAGCGAGCCGCAGCGCATGTTCCGCAGGGATCTCGCCCGCATGCATCGTTTCGTCGATGTTCGACGGCATTACGACATGCTCGACGCCGATCAGCGTCAACAGCTCGCGGCGCCGCGGTGAAGCGGACGCCAGCACGACTTTCGGGTTCATCTCTCGAGCACCAGCGTCACCGGCCCATCGTTCACCAACTCCACATTCATCATCGCGCCGAACTCGCCGGTGGCCACGGGATGCCCGCGCACTCTGAACGCCTCGACGAGCCGTTCGTACAGCGGAACTGCGATCTCCGGCGATGCGGCAGCGACGAAGCTCGGGCGCCGTCCCCTGGCCGTGTCGCCGTACAGCGTGAACTGCGACACGACGAGCACCCCTCCGCCCACGTCGCGGAGCGCGAGATTCATCTTGTCGGCGTCGTCCCCGAAGATCCGGAGCGTCGCGATCTTGTCGGCCATCCAGTCGACCTTGTCGGCGGTATCCCCCGAGGTGAATCCGGCGAGCAGCAGGAGCCCGCGGCCGATTTCGCCTGCAACCCGGTCGCCGACGGTTACACGGGCGCTGGAGACGCGCTGGAGGACTACGCGCAAGAGAGCGCTATTCTACGGTGACGGACTTCGCGAGATTCCTCGGCTGGTCAACGTTTGCGCCGCGCTTGACCGCGATATAGTAGGCCAGAAGCTGTAGCGGCACGACGGCCAGGACGGGGATCAGCATCTCGATCGTGGGCGGAATTCTTATCTCGTAGTCGATTCTTCCATCCAGCGCCGGCTCGTCGCCCGTGGTGATCGCGATC
The DNA here is from genome assembly GCA_051005405.1 of Gemmatimonadaceae bacterium. Taxonomy (GTDB): domain Bacteria; phylum Gemmatimonadota; class Gemmatimonadetes; order Gemmatimonadales; family Gemmatimonadaceae; genus JACDCY01. Next base: position 8,203 of record JBPCJJ010000026.1, read on the forward strand.
ACGCGCGCTCCGCGCGCTTTTACCTCCTGCACGTTCGACACGACCTTGTCGAACACCGAGTCGTGCGGCGTGATGAACACCACTGGCATCTTGTCGTCGATCAGGGCGATGGGCCCGTGCTTCATCTCGGCGGCCGGATAGCCCTCGGCGTGGATGTAGCTGATCTCCTTGAGCTTCAGCGCGCCTTCGAGCGCGGTCGGGAAGTTGTATCCGCGGCCAAGGTACAGAAAGTTCGTGCTGTCCTTGAACTCTTCGGCGAGATCCTCGATCCGCGGAGCGGAGTCGAGAATTTTCTGAACCTGGGCTGGCAACGCGCGCATCGCCTCGATGATCTCGCGGCCGCGCACCACCGACAGATTGCGCAGGCGGGCCAGCTTGAGCGTGAACAGCAGCAGGGCGATGACCTGGCAGGTGAACGCTTTTGTGGACGCGACGCCGATCTCCGGGCCTGCGTGTACGTAGATGCCACCGTCGCTTTCGCGGGCGATGGAAGAGCCCACGACATTCACGATTCCGTAGGTGAAAGCGCCGCGATTCTTCGCCTCCCGCATCGCCGCGAGCGTGTCCGCTGTCTCGCCCGACTGGGAGATCACGATGCAGAGGGTGCGATCGTTGATGATCGGGTTCCTGTACCGGAACTCCGAAGCGTATTCCACCTCGACGGGAATTCGCGCCATCTCCTCGAGCATGTGCTCGCCGATCAGCGCCGAGTGCCAGCTCGTTCCGCACGCGGTGATCACGACGTTGTCGAAGTGCAGGAGCTCCTCGTCGCTCAAGTTGATGCCGCCGAGCTTCGAGGTGCCTTCGTCGTCGAGCAGCCTGCCGCGCATCGTGTTCTCGATGCTCGCGCCCTGCTCGAAGATCTCCTTGAGCATGAAGTGATCGAATCCGCCGCGCTCGATCTGGTCCAGATCCCAGTCGATCCGGCTGACTTTTCTCGAGAGTCGGCGCGACCGTTCATCCAGGATGTGGTATCCGTTGCGGTCGAGCACCGCGACGTCGCCGTCGTCCAGGTAGATCACGTCGCGGGTGTGTGCCAGGATCGCCGACGCATCGCTCGCGACGTAAAACTCGTTGTCGCCGATTCCAAGGAGAAGCGGACTTCCCTTCCGGGCCGCGACGATCTTGTCGGGGTCGTCGCTCGAAATAACGGCGATCCCGTACGTGCCCTCGATTGCCTGCAGCGCGTCGATGACCGCTTCCTCGAGGCTCCCATGAAAAGCCTCCTCGATGAGGTGGGCAAGCGTCTCCGTATCTGTGTCAGAAACGAACTTGTGGCCATTGGCCTCGAGCTGCTTTTGGAGCACCGACGAGTTCTCGATGATCCCGTTGTGCACGACCGCGATGCGGCCCTTGCAGTCCACGTGCGGATGCGCGTTGCACTGCGTCGGCGCGCCGTGGGTCGCCCACCGGGTGTGCGCGATCCCGGTGTGGCCCGAGATCGGCGACGCCGCGAGCTCCTCTTCCAGGCGGACGATCTTCCCGGCCGCCTTCCGCGTCTCGAGACCGTTGCCGTTCATCACGGCGATCCCGGCCGAGTCATAGCCCCGGTACTCGAGTCGCCGAAGGCCGTCCAGGAGGACCGGGTTCGCGAGGTTAGGGCCTACGTATCCGACAATACCGCACATGGGATCGGGTGTTGGAGGGGCTAAGCCAGTTGATCGAGCAGCTTCCTTGCTTCTAGTATCATATGCCGTGCCCCCGCTTCGTCGGGAGCCTCCGCGATTACCCGGACGATCGGCTCTGTCCCGGACGGCCTTACGTGTACCCACCGGTCGGACCACGCCAATCTCAGCCCGTCTTGCGTGTCAGCCGTCGCATCGGGAAACGCTTTTTTGAGCGCGTCGTACACCCCGTCCAGCGGGACTCCGGGGCGGTCGAGCTTGTCCTTGACGATCGCGTACCGGGGGTACCCAGCGACGATTTCCGAGAGCTGCTTTCCTTCGGTGGCGAGCAGATGAAGGACCAGCGCCGCGCCGACCGGCGCATCCCGTCCCAGGTGCACCTCGGACAGGATCACGCCGCCGTTCCCCTCCCCGCCGATCGGGGCGCTTTCCTCGCGCATCCGCACGGCCACGTTCACCTCGCCGACCGGCGCCCGAATCACCCGGCGCCCCGCCTGGCTGGCGACGTCTTCCATTATGCGGCTGGTCGAGAGATTCGTGACGAGGTCGCCGCCGCGGTGCTGCAGCACCACTCGCGCGGCTAACGCGAGGGTGAAGTCCTCTCCGATGGCTGTTCCGGCATCGGACACCAGCGCCAGTCGATCCACGTCAGGATCGACGGCCAATCCGACGTCCGCGCGGTGTGCTTTGACCAGCGCCTCCAGCTCGCCGAGGTTCTCCGCCACCGGCTCCGGCGCGCGCGGGAAACGCCCGTCGGTCTCCATGTTGATCGCCGTCACCTTGCACCCGAGCCGGTCCAGCAGTGCGGGCATTATCACGGCGCCGGCGCCGCGAACGCAATCGAGCGCTACATGGAAGCGGCGGCGGCGGATGGCATCGGCATCCAGGAACTGGATCGCGAGAATTCGCGCAATGTGGCGCCCCACGGCGTCACGATCTTCGGTGAGCGCGCCGAGCATATCCCAGGTCGCGCGCGGAATCTCTCCGTCCAGCGTTTGCCGCATCGCGGTGCCCTGGGCCGCGTCCAGAAAAAGCCCCGAGCTCGCAATGAACTTGAGCGCGTTCCATTCGATCGGATTGTGGCTTGCGGTGATGGCCAGGCCGCCTGCGGCATGATGATGCTCGACCGCGAGCTGCACCGTTGGGGTCGGTACCATGCCGATGTCGATGATGTCGCACCCCACGGACTGGAGCGCTGAAACCACAACGCGGTGGAACATCGGCCCCGAGACCCTGCTGTCCCGTCCTAACACCACCCTGGCGCGGGCGCCCTTCGGTCGTATGCCGGCGGATTCCCCTGCGGCCCACGCGCCGAACGCGGCTGCGAATCGCGCCACGACCTCCGGCGTCAGGCCTTCGCCTACGCGTCCACGCACGCCGGATACCCCGACCATCAAGCCTTCGTGAGCCATTTCGTTTCTTGCGATTGAGATTGTGCTGCCTGCCGCGGAAGAAAAATCTAGTCGCGGACCGGGCCGGCTTCCTGCAGGGCCGCGTGCTCTACCGCCGGGGTGATCATGTCCAGCTCGGTGATGGAAGGAATCGTGATGGTCCCGTCTTCGACGAGCTTGACGAACTCGGTCACCATTGCGGGATCGAACTGGGTGCCGCGGTGCTTCTGCAACTCGCTCAGCGCCGTCGTCACGGTCATTCTGTGTCCGCGCCGGTACGCCCTGCCGCTCGTCATGGCGTCGAACGCGTCCGTGACGCTCGCCATGCGGGCCTCGAGGGGGATTCTGTCCCCAGCAAGCGCGTCGGGAACGCCATGGCCGTCGTACCGCTCGTGGTGAGACCGCACGATGTTCAGCGCGAGCGGGGCGTCGGTCAGCAGCGGAGAGAGAATCTGCCACCCCACTACCGGATGCGTCATGATGTGCGCGTACTCCGCGTCCGTAAGCGCGCTCTCCTTGTTCAGGATCGTTTCCCTGACTCCGATCTTGCCGATGTCGTGCACGTTCCCACCGAGCTCGATCTGGCGGACGGTGTCGTCGTCGAGCCCGAGATGGCGCGCCATCGCGCCGGAAAACTTGCTGACCCGGATCGAATGCCCGCGGGTATAGGGGTCCTTGACCTCCAGGGCGTGGACTACCGCCTGGACGCCGCCCAGGAAAAGCTGCTCGATGCGACCGGCCTGCTCCGCGACCCTCTCCTCCAGCTCGTGCTGGTAGCTTCGGTTCTCCGAGACCAGCCGCCGCTTTTCCATCGCCTGTGCGACCCTCGCCCGCACCTCTTCGATGTGAAAAGGCTTGGTGAGGTAATCCATCGCGCCCATGGCGAGCGCGCTGAGAGCGACTTCGACTTCGGCCACGGCGGTAATGAGGATCACGGCGACGTTTGGGTGCTTCACGCCGATGTTTCTGAGGAGCTCGAGGCCGTCCATGCGGGGCATGCGAAGGTCGGTCAGCACGAGGACGTAATCCCCGGCCGCGAGCTTCTCCAGCGCCTGAACCCCGTCGGGCGCTTCGTCGCAGCGGAACCCTTCGCCAATCATGAGACGGACGAGCACCTGTCGCAGCCGAGGCTCATCATCGACTACCAGGCAGCGTAGACCTGCGTGATCAGACACGGCGTTATTGGTTATGTTTTCGCGACAAGCCCATCCTCCATCGATCTCATGACTCGCATCTTCGACACAGACCTCGATTCCGCCTTCGCCACACGCGCGATTCATGCCGGACAACGGCCCGAGCCGCTCGCTGGCGCGATCATGACGCCCGTCTACCTCACGTCCACGTATGTGCAGGCCGGATTGGGCGAAAACAAGGGGTACGAGTACGCCCGCGGAAAAAATCCCACTCGCGAGGCGCTGGAGCGTAATGTGGCGGCGCTCGAGGGCGCCCGCCACGGCTTCGCCTTTTCGAGCGGCATGGGGTGCCTGGACTCGATCATGAAGCTGTTCTCGGCGGGAGACCACATCGTCTGCGGCGAGAGTGTTTACGGGGGCACTTTCCGCCTGTTCGACAAGATTTTGAGCCGCATGGGGATGTCTTTCTCCTTCGTCGATACGCGCGACCCGAACAAGGTATCCGAAGCCGTCACGGCTTCTACGCGCGCCATCTTCGCAGAGACGCCCACGAACCCGCTGATGCGCCTCACCGATCTCGCCGCCGTCGCCACGATCGCGCGTGACGCGAGCGCGCTCCTCATAGTTGACAACACTTTTGCCAGCCCGTTCTTCCAGCGCCCGCTCGAGCTCGGCGCGAGCATCGTCTATCACTCGACCACCAAATATCTGAATGGTCACAGCGACATGATCGGCGGAATGGCGGTGACGAACGACGATTCGCTCGCCGAGCGGCTGCAGTTCATCGTCAACGCGGCGGGCGCGGTCCCGGGACCGTTCGACTGCTGGCTGGCGCTACGCGGAACGAAGACGCTGCATCTGCGGATGGAGCGGCACGACAGCAACGGCCGCGCGATCGCGAACTGGCTGGCCGAGCGAGTTGGCGAGGACAAGGTTCTCTATCCGGGACTGCCTTCGCATCCGCAGCATGAGCTGGCCCGAAAGCAGATGTCCGGCTTCGGCGGGATGATCGCGCTCGAGATGGGAAGTAGGGAGCGCGCTGCGGCGATGCTAAAGAAGGTGCGCGTGTTCTCGCTCGCGGAATCTCTCGGCGGCGTGGAGAGTCTCATCAGCCATCCGTCCTCCATGACGCATGCATCGGTTCCCGCCGAGCGTCGCGCGGAGCTCGGACTGTCCGACGGGTTGGTCCGGCTGTCGTGTGGGGTGGAGGATGTGGGCGATCTCATCGCCGATCTGGATCAGGCCTTGGGATGAAGGTCCTGATCGTCGGAGGGGGCGGGCGCGAGCACGCGCTGGCCTGGAAGCTTCACTCCGATGACCCATCCATTGAGCTGATCGCCGCGCCCGGAAACCCGGGCATCGCTGAGCACGCGCGGTGCGAGCCGGTTCCGGCCACGGATATTTCCGGCTTGCTGGCGCTGGGGGAGCGCGAGCGGCCTGACCTCGCTATCGTTGGCCCCGAGGCGCCGCTGGCTGCGGGGATCGTGGATCACTTTCGCGAGCGTGGCCTCGCCGTATTCGGCCCGACGGCATCGGCCGCGAGGATCGAGAGCTCCAAGTCTTTCGCCAAGCTCATGATGGAGGAGGCCGGCGTGCCCACCGCGCGCGCCATTGTGACCGCCGACGTCGCGGCCGCGAAGCGCGCGGTCCAGGATTTCGGCGCGCCTGTCGTGATCAAGGCTAGCGGGCTCGCCGCTGGGAAGGGCGTCGTGGTTGCGACAACCGTCGCCGACGCTGAGAAAGCCATCGACGACCTGCTCGGCGCCCGCGCCCTCGGCGACGCGGGGAGCGAGATCCTCGTGGAAGAGTTTATGGATGGGGAAGAGCTGTCGCTGTTCGTGCTGACGGACGGCACTACCGCCATTCCGATGATCCCCGCTCAGGATCATAAGCGACTACTGGACGGAGACGCCGGTCCGAACACCGGCGGCATGGGCGCGTACGCTCCCGTCTCGTTCGTGACTCCCGGATTGGTGCAGGGCGTAATGGACAGCATCATCCATCCTTCGCTCGTATGGATGCGCGAGAACGACGCCGCTTTCACCGGATTGCTCTACGCCGGACTGATGGTGACGCGCGACGGACCGAAGGTGGTGGAGTTCAACTGCCGCTTCGGCGATCCCGAGACGCAGGCGCTCCTGCCCTTGCTGGCTTCTCCCCTGCTGCCGCTGCTCCAGGCAAGCGCGACGCGTCTGGAACCTTCGGAGCTCGCGTGGCGCGGCGGTGCGTCAGTCACGACTGTGGTCGCCGCCGCGGGCTACCCTGACGCTCCCCGCACCGGCGACGAGCTGACGATCCCAGCTGTCGCCGAAGGCGTCTACGTGTTCCACGCCGGCACGGCGCGCGACTCGATGGGTGGGCTCGTGAGTGCGGGCGGGCGCGTGCTGAGCATCACGGCTTTGGGCGCGAACATCCGCGACGCCGCGGCGCGCAGTTGGGACGTGGCCAAGCAGGTCGGGCTCGCCGGCAAGCAGATCCGGCGGGACATCGGCTGGCGGGAGACCGCCGGTAGGCGGCGAATGGGGTAGTAATAGCAGTAAATAGGGTATTGAGCACGCCCCACTACCCCATTTAGGCCGGCAGTACCCCGTCTGCTCGCTCGGAGCTACGAGCGCCCGAGTTGCGAAAGAAGATCCTGCGTCAATGTGGCGGTTGAGGCGGCAATCGTATCCTCTGACACCTGCGCGCCGGACGCTCGCACTGCCATTTGGGAGCCCGGAGCGGTTGCAGATCCGAACAGTCGTGGGAGTTCGATTAGCGCGCGTTCCGTGACTGGGCGCGACAGATCATCGTTGAGCAAGACTCTAGAGCATCCCCGCCTTCACGCCAATGCGCCGCCAGCAACCCTTGCGAAACTTGGCAATTGCCCCCAATATTTAGGCATATGCCAATGACCGCCATTAAACCCAAGCCCGCCGATCCTGGTCCAACCAGCGCTGAAGTCGTAGCCAAGGCGCTGGGCCTCGGAAAGGAGGGGCGCTCGACGGTTACTAACGACCTGGAACTGGTCGAAGCAGTGAGAGATGGCCTCCCAGCCTCCTTGGTCGTCAGAGCGATCGAGCAGGAACATCTTAGCGCAGCGGAAGTCGATCGATTGATCTTGCCGCGGCGCACCTTATCCCATCGGCTGCGTGCCCCACAAGGCCGTCTTTCGCAGGCTGAATCCGATCGCCTTACCCGCGTGATTCGGGCTATTTCATTCGCAACTGAGACATTGGGGTCGGCTGAAAAATCCCACCGGTGGCTCCGCAAGCCAAACAAGGCTCTTGGCAACCGCCCGCCATTAGACCTGCTCGACACCGATGGTGGGGCGCGTTTGGTAGAGCAAGTCCTGGGACGGATAGCTTATGGCATCTACGAGTAGTCGTTACCCGGTCAATGATCGTCTATCGGATCGCCAAAGCGTTGCACTCGGATCTTTCAGGCGAAGGGGCGCGCCAAATTGGGGGACGCTGGAATAGTGTGGGAATCCCTATGGTTTACACATCCCACACTTTGTCGCTGGCCGCCCTGGAAAAACTCGTTCACCTATCTCCCGAGGACATGCCGGATGACTTCGAGTCGTACGATATCCTAATTCCTGACGCAATATTTCACGCCGGCAAGAGATTGTCATCCTCCGCGCTTCCATCGGATTGGTCCCTAACTCCCGCGCCGAATTCCTGTGCAGCACTCGGCGACAGCTGGCAAATCGCTGGCGTTTCAGCAGTGTTACAGGTTCCCTCAGCCATAATTCCCGCAGAGTTCAATTACCTAATCAACCCCCGGCATCCAGACGCTAGGCAAATCACTATCAAACGGTCGCTCCCGTTCTCTTTCGACCGTTTCCTCGTCGAGTAATCACTCCCGCGGCTTCTCAGACCGCGGCCGAGCATTTCCTCGAACCGTTAAGCTTTCCTCCTGCGTGGGTTTCCCAAAGCCGGCGGCGATGTGTGTCTGCCGGCAACCACGCTAGAGTGCTGAATGCCTGAGCTGCCTGAAGTCGAGACCATGGCCCGCGACCTCCACAAGCGGGTGCGCGGCCGCACCGTCGTGGACATATCCGTTCGCAAGCCCGACGTTCTCAGGGGCGCCACGCCGCGCAAGCTCAAGCGGGTTCTGGTCGGCCACCGTATCGAGCGCGTGTGGCGCCGGGCCAAGCTCGCGGTGATCGATTTCGATTCCGGCGCGCGCGTCGCGGTGCAACCCCGATTTACCGGCAGCTTCGTTGTCGAGCGCTCCGGCCGCGGGGCAGACCAGTACTGCACCCTGCATCTCACTCTCGACGATGGCCGCCGACTGCACTATCGTGACGTGCGGCGGCTTGGCACGTTCCAGCTTTTTTCCCCGAAGGAATTCGAGGCGTATGTATCCAGGCTGGGCCCGGAGCCGCTCGAGCAGGCTTTCACCGGAGACTGGTTGCATGATCTGCTGCAGAAGTCCGTCAGGCCGATCAAGCCGCTGATCATGGACCAGCACCGGCTGGCCGGCGTCGGCAACATCTACGCTAGCGAATCCCTCTGGCGCGCGCGGGTCAGTCCGTTCCGCTCCGCCAAGCGCGTCGGCCGGGTCAAGGCGCGGCTGCTCCGCGATGCAATTGTCTCGGTGCTCAGCGAGGCCATCGCGCTGGGCGGCACGACGATCCGCGACTATGCCGAAGGCGCGTTCGCGGAGAAGCTGGACGCATACGGCAGAGCGGGAGAGCCGTGCCGCAGGTGCGGAACCAATATTTCTCTCACGCACGAGATCGATGGGCGGGCTACGTACTTCTGCCGCCGGTGTCAGCGCTGAGGTGAGAAAAAAACGGAACGCAGGCGCGTACGTCACTGACGCCGAAGTTGACGCCATGCGGCAGCACGTCCGGAAAGAGGCGCTCGATAAGCCGGGCGTATACCGCATGATCTCGCCCGGCGGCGAGGTGCTGTACGTGGGAAAGTCGAAGCGGATTCGCTCGCGGCTGATGAGTTATTTCCGCTGCGCCTTCCCGGCGGAGAAAGGGGCGCGAATGCTGCGCGAGGCAAATGCGATCGAGTGGGATTACACGCCCAGCGAGTTCGCGGCGTTGTTGCAGGAGCTCCGTTTCATAAAGAAGTTCCGGCCGCGGTTCAACGTGATGATGAAGTCCGATGGGCGGCACTATGCCTTCATCAAGCTGGCCGACTCCGCGGCACCCAAGCTCCTGGTCGTGCGCGCGCCTACCATGGACGACAGCTCGGTTTACTACGGCCCGTTCCACGGTGCGCAGCGGCTTGGCGAGGCCGTTCGCGAGCTCAGCGACGCGCTCGGCCTCCGCGACTGCGCGCTCGATCACAAGATGGTGTTCTCGGACCAACCCGAGCTGTTCGGCAGCAGCCCCGTTACTCCTGGTTGCATCCGGTATGAGATCGGCAAGTGCGTCGGCCCATGCTGCGGCGCTTGCTCGCTCACCCAGTACGGAGCCCGCGTGCGCGACGCCCGCGCCTTCCTGGAGGGGCGGCACGACGGACCGATCGAGTCTCTCCGCGAGTCGATGATCATCTCAAGCGAGCTGATGCACTTCGAGAGGGCGGGTTCGTTGCGCGACAAGCTGCAGCGCCTGGAGGATCTGCGCGAGGAGTTCACGCGTCTGCGCTTCGCCGTGGAGACCCTCTCGTTCACCTATACGGTGAAGGGAGTAGACGGGGATGACAGGGTCTACGTGATCCGGCGTGGATTGGTGCGCGCCGAGCAGCAGGAGCCAAAATCGAAGAAGGAGAAAACGGCGTTACACGAGCTCGTGCGGTCGATGTTCGCCGGCGAACTGCCGGTAGCGCCCGGCGTAGTCCCGACTCACGCGATCGACGAGCTCATGCTCGTGTCGTCGTGGTTCCGCCGGCATCCCAGGGAGCTGAAGAGAACGAAGCCACTCGTCGCATGACGCGGTAGGCAGCCCGAGAAGCAAGGGAAACCTTCGGTCGTCCCGAAATAGCGCGAGATTGCGCGGCGCGCTCCTCTACGCGGGCATGGACCGCCTTGAGCGCGGGCGCGGAATGGGATCATCGTGCTCACGCGCTACATCCAGCCACAAATCGATCGCTTCCTGGGCCCGCGCGACAGCCGCCGCAGGAGTAGCTCCATGGGCCATGCATCCCGGCAGCTCGGGCACGTCCGCTACAAAGACGCCATCTTCTGCGCTCCAGGAAATAACGAGCTCATACTTGTGCGGCTTCAAGGATTCTCCCGCGCCCGAAGTGTGTCCCAGTCGTACTTCCTTAAGATGGCTTTAACCTTCCGTCACCGGAACCGTCGCGGGTCCCGCGCATGGCTGGGGAGCCTCCCAGCTAAACACCACGCGGGGAGCTGGCGTCGCTGCTGGAGGGGCCGAACACCCTGCAGCCAATACTCCAGTGGTTAACAACAAATACCTGCGGCAGAGATATCGTCCCGCTGAAGATCGAGGCTCGACACAAACTAAGGCGACCCGCACGACCCCATTTCGTTCACCGAACCCGCTCCTTCCTAATGCCGCCCCCTCGCGTGCGAGACGCAAGTCTGCGGACGCGCAGCTGCTTCCTGGATTGCTCCACATGCCAAAGGTCATACTGAAGCTGTTGCCGGAGCCAACTCTCTGCGGTGGTGTCAAATGCTATCGAAATACGGACCGCCATTTCCGGGCTTATACCCGAGCGACCGTTGACGACCGCGGACAGAGTCTTGCGACTTACCCCCAGCGCTTCCGCGGCCTCAGTAACACTCAGGTCGAGAGGCGCCAGGCAAAGCTCGCGGAGAATCTTGCCGGGGTGTGGTGGCTTGTACATTCCTGGAGCTCCTAGTAATAGCCCTCGTAGCCCACGTCCGTGACGTCCGAATCCTGAAACCGAAATGTCACGCGCCAGTTTCCGCTGACCTGGACGGCCCAGCTACCTCGGCGATCGCCTTCAACGGGTGCAATCCCAGCCCAGGCAGCTTCATGGCGCGAGGTTCCACCGGCAGCGCTCAATCGCCCAAGAATCAGCCGCAGCCTTCCCGCGTGCCTGTGCTGGATCGCCGCCGTCAGACCGAAGATAAAAAACTTCTTGAGTCCCTTATGTTGAACCGGAGAATCGCCATAGTGTAACCTGTAACGTATCGGGTGTCAACCCTGACGAGACGTGCATGGCACTCACGGTATCCGTGACCGACCCCTCGGCCGTAATCATCCCCACGCATGCGCGACCGAATTCTTGGGGACGTTCGCGTACCTTCCCTTCGACGCCGGCCGTTCACGAACGCAGATGCGAGCACCCGATGGCACAGCTCGCCTGACGCAAAGAAACCCTTTCATCTGGCTGGCGCTCCGGTCGTTTCGCCGCCCCACCGCTTGCCGAGCTGGTGCGGCACATCGAGCTGATCGAGTACTCGCCCTACAACGAAATCCACGAGATCGCCGATCTTTGTTGGCCGGTGATAGAAGCCGGGCGCCGCCGGCAACACCACCGCGCCCGCGCGCGCGACGCGCAGCATGTTGCCGAGGTGAATCGTGCTGAGCGGGGTCTCGCGTGTGACCAGCACCAGCTTTCGACGCTCCTTGAGCGCGACGTCGGCCGCGCGCTCTACCAGCGAGCGCGACGACCCCATGGCGACCGCGGACAGCGTCCCCATCGAGCAGGGACAGATCACCATCCCGCGGCTGAGCGCCGAGCCGGAAGCCGGCGCCGCGCCCCGATCGTCGTCGTCGAACACGGTGACCGCTGCGTCCCACGCAGCTGCGTCGCCCCCTGCCGCCGCGCGCAGCTCCGGAAGCGAAGTGATGCCCGACTCGGTCTCGAGCAGACGCCAGCCATGCCTGGACACGATCAGCGAAGTCCGTGTGCGCGACGCGACGAGCTGCTCCAGAAGCCGCACGGCGTACGGCGCGCCCGAGGCGCCCGTGATCGCGACCACGAGCGGTGCGTCAGCCTTCGACGGCGGGTTCGCGTCTCTCGCCTGCCCGGTCACGCGAGAGTTCGCCCCAGCGGGCTAATCGGAAAACCGTCGACCCCTATCGCAATGTTCATCGCGAAGACGGGGGCGGGAGGTTAGAGCTCGCCACCTCACGATAGACCTTCCAACCGTCGCCGGCGTTACGGAAAATGATGAGGTAGGTGTCCGTCAGTGACGCGGGAGCGGCAGCTCCTTTCGGTGTATAGGTCACGGTGCTGTTGCCAAACTCATAGGCCCATTCCTGATTGAGAACACGGACCTCAATCGGCCTTATGGCAATTTTGGCCCCGGGCGGAAACGGAAGCTCGGATGATGCAAACAACGAATCCCATTGGCTCCCGCCGGGTCGCACCATTACCGCGCCTTCAGCGAGCATTGCGCCCATGTTTGCAAAGTTGCCCGTAGCCACGGCCTCCTCGTAGGCGCTCCGCAACGTATCGATCGCGGCTTTGACGGCTACTGTGTCGACGGCCGCAGGTTGCGCCGCCCCTCCGCCGTTCGGACCGCATGCGGTCACGATCCCCGTCACGGAAAGGACTCCGATCATCCGTCGACAAACTACGAGCAGCGTGCGCATGGCCTTCTCACGGTTGAATGGTTGTTCAGCTCAATCCCCACCATTGATAGCAGGCACATCGAAGAAAAGCGTACTCACGCGAGCATTCGCTCCAGCAGCACGAACCCGAAAAACGCGATGCTGATCACTCCGTTCATCGTAAAGAACGCGGCGTCCAGCTTCGAGAGATCACCGGGATGCACGAGCGAATGCTCGTACCCGAGCAGCACCGCAACGACGCCCACGCCCACCCAGTACGCGAGGCCCGCGCCCGCAGCTATCCCCGCGGTCACAAGCGCCAGAACGGCGACTACGTGCAGTCCGCGAGCAAGCGTCAACGCGCGCGGCTCGCCCAGCGCCACGGGAATCGAGTACAGCCGCTGCGATCTGTCGAACTCCGCGTCCTGCAACGAATACAGGATGTCGAACCCCGCAACCCACGCGGCCACAGCCGACGCGAGCGCGACCAGCAGCCACCAGGGCGCGCTCCACGCGCCGGTCACCGCCAGATATCCACCCACCGGCGCGATCGCGAGTCCGATGCCGAGCACCACATGCGACAGCCGCGTGAACCGCTTGGTGTAGCTGTACAGCAGCACCCAGCCCAGCGCGAGCGGCGCGAGCATGAAACACAGCGGGTTGATCATGTACGAAGCGAACAGAAATAGCGCCGATGCGACGAAAACTGCCACAGCTGCCGCTCCGACGCTCAACGCCCCGGAAGGGATCTCCCGTATCGCCGTCCGCGGGTTTGCCGCATCTATCTCGCGGTCCACGATCCGGTTGAACCCCATCGCGGCAAACCGAGCTGCAGTAAACGCGAGCACGATCCAACCCAGCAGCGCTGGCGTCACCGGCGCCACATAACTCGCCAGCGTCGCGCCCACCAGCGCGAACGGCAGCGCGAACACGGTGTGCGGCAGCTTCACGAAGTTCACGTACCGCACGAGCAGCGACTGCCCGCCGAACGTCTGACCTTCGCGCACCGCCGTCACCCGCCGATCCCTAGCAACGTTTGTCAGGCGACTCGCAACGGCTTGATGCGCGCAACGTCGCCCTTAAGGGCCCGATTTGCATCCCAGAGATCTACGGCGCGCTGAGCGTTCATCCAGAACTCAGGTGAATTCCCAAAAACGCGAGACAAGCGAATAGCCATTTCGGGGCTTAGCGCTCTCCGTCCACGAAGGAGCTCGTTGACTGACTGACGCGAAACGCCGGCCGCTTCTGCAAGGCCCGCGACGGTGAGCCCGTAATCGGGAAGAAAGTCCTCGCGCAGCATCTCGCCCGGATGAGTGGGCCTCCGCGCCATGATTCGAGTATTCGGAATAGTCATTAGTTCTCCCGACTAGTGATAGTCACAGACCTCGACATCGTAAGCATCCCCATCAATAAAACGAAAACAGATGCGCCATTGGTCGTTGATCGAGATCGAATGCTGTCCCCTGCGATCATCCTTGAGCGCGTGAAGCCTGTTTCCAGGCGGGACTTTCAGATCATCCAGTCGCGCAGCCAGATCGATATACTCGAGTTTGCGTGCAGCTCGCTTGGCAACATCTGACGGAAACCGCGCCGCCCTTCCAGTCAGGAACAGATCACGCGTGCGCTTATCAGCAAACGTCTTGATCACGCAGGAATGTAATCCGTCACGTGACACGTGTCAAGTGGTCAACAGGCGCGGACGTACTGCAGCGAGGAGGCCGCGCGATTCGGATAGCCTGTGAGTATCCAGTTCACACTCGGCCCGCTAGCAGCCCTCTAATGCTACAACAACTCCAGCGACCCTCCGAAGAACTCCGCGAGGACGGCAGGAGGTTCCACCAAGACGGGCATACCAGCCCTGGATAGTTCGGTGAAGAGCTCCGACCCGACGATCGATCCCAACCACGAAATCAGTTAGTGCTGCGGCCGGGAAGATAGCCTGTGGAATCCCATGTGATCGGATCATTCCGCTCGGCCTCTGGATCGACGGACGTATTCTGGAAGTGGACAACCTTCCACTCACCCCCCTGATTCACCAGAACGAAGGAGCCCCGGGTTTTTAACTCGCTAATCTCCTGCCCTGAGGGCGCCATTACCGGCCCGAACATCATGGTCGCAACCGCGATCGCAACTTCTGCTGAGAGGGCGCGAACCTGAACTTCTTCGACGCTCATGCTCGTATTGGCAAAGATCGTCCGGTGAATTATGTCATGGCCTTTGTACACAGTGGCGTTTCCACGCCAGTGGTTCCCCGTGATGTTGATCCATTCCACCCCTTCCGCATTCAGCTCGTGCATTGCCTTCATGTCGTGGCGGTTCCACGTATTCGCAAACTCGCTGACAACCTTCCGAACAGATGCCTCATCCTCTGGAGCCAGTGCCCCCGCCTGAGTTCCCGTTCCCATGGTCGAGCCTTCCGTTTGAGTGCACCCTAAGAGTACGATCGCCACCAGCGCAGTAATCGCAGTACAACGCCTGCTGCACTTCATCCCGCACCTCCTCAAAGTTATGAAAATGACGAACGGCTGAGCGTTCGTCCGCTGTGGAGGATACGCGCGGAGCAGGAGGAGACATAGTAAAAATGCGACGTTTGGCATGGCGTCACAGAAAGTCTACGAGTGGGCGCTCATCGCATAGGCAGTGCGGAACTCGGGCACGGTTTCGAGTCGGGAGATGACGCGGGAGGGGGTGTCTCCAGCCAGATCGCGAAAGTCGTGAACCATGTGCATCTGATCGTGATAGCCCAGCTCATACGCGATCGCAGTCCATGTACGATCGGGCATACACAGCTTGCGGTCGAGCGCAGCATTGAAGCGGATGATCCGAGCATAAAGCTTGGGCGAGATGCCGACCTGCGTGAGAAACCGGCGTTCGAACTGTCTCCGTGTCAGAAAGGAACGGGCGGCCATCTCTACCACGCCGCCACGACCGTGGTCTGCGAAGAGCCAGTTGGCCGTGGTACCCACCGGGTCCAAAGCACCGGCGTCCTGCAGCCGGTAGATGAGAACTTGTTCGACCAGCCGGATCCGCGTGCTGAAGCTTCGGGTGTCCGCCATCGGCTGCCAAAGGGTGCGAAACTCCTTCCCGAGCACAGCAGGTGCGTCGTAGGTTGTGTTGGTGAGCTCCGCCATGGGAATCCCGAAGAGATGATGGAATCCGGCGGGTTGAAAATGGATTGTGAACGCGTCGATGGTCCCGAAGACGGAGAGATTCAGTCGATGGTTGGTTTGGGGTCCGACGACAACAATAGGCGGGGAGGTATCACTGCGATCAGATCCACGCAGGTGTACGCGGTATGGATCGCCAAAAAAGAAGGTCACAACCTGCTTCGGGCGCGCCACTAACGGGACGACCAGGGGAGCCTTGTCGACCTGGCCCTCGCTTTGGCCGTAGCACCACACAACACTCCGCAGCATCACATTCGGGCTCGCAAGTCGCGTTCGGAGCATCCCTACGACCTCCCCTGAGTTAGACCTGAAACGCCCGAGGGAATACGATTGCTGCCTGCAATATGCACGAGCACGTTGCGGAACCCCGAAATCGCGCGCCAATCCACTTCCGGCTACTCGGCCTTTGTCTCGGTTGAGAGCCGCTGTGTCGATTCAGCAGCCGTTTGGAGATTCCGGAGGACTGCGTCCTGAAGTGTGTGGGAACTGGCGAACGCGTTTTGCCCTCCGCGTGTGTTCTCCTCAACCCGCCGAATCGACTCCGCGATGTGCCGGACGTACACCATGTCGTCTTTCACACCGACACCGATTCCTTGAGCGCTCGATCACGCAGGTCTGGAGAGAGGCCGTTCAGCGTCACCACGTCAACCCGCCGGCCGAGGGCCTCCGCCAGGTCCGCGACGATGCCGCCGGGGAACCATGGCGTGGTATGCGGTCCGGCTTCAACCAGGAGATCCGATGAGCGCCGTTACGACCCAAATCGTGGTTGGTTTCATCGTCCCGTCACTGGATGGTGGTGGCTGTCTAACGCCCGCAATTCTGCTGCGGCGCTATGAATAATGTGGCGCGTGAGCCCCGCGGACGCGCCACTACCATAGTAGGCGCCGTCAGCAGCAATTGCTCGTTAGGGGGCATTTTGGCCAGCGCTCGTTACGCGCTCACCCATACACGATCGCCCAGCTGGACGCGCCCGCATGCCACCGGGGTGGCGTAAACACCCGCGTTGTTCCCATTCATCCCGACGACCGTCTTCATTACTCGGCCATCCTGCTCGGCCGTATCCGGGGACAGGTTGATCATCATGCAGCGCTCGTCAGGGATGGTGATACTAAGCGCGGGCCCTTCCTTACCGTCGCCAAATCGCATCGTGCGCCCGACCCACGCATCCTCGCTAAAGGGCGGACCGTCCGCCGTCTCGACGATCACATTAGCGCGGAAGCGTCGCCGATTGAGCTCGAGCCCGGCCTCGCGCCCAATGCCGGCGATCGTCGTGGTCGTAATTACGGACACGGCGCCTTCATCGAAGATCCCGTGCCGGAGTCGCAGCAACTCCACCCGATAGCCCGACCGCTCTGTGATGGCTGCCGCGAGCTCTTCGCTGGCAAGCTCCAGATCCGGTCCGCTCGGCGTGCGCACGTGGGTGGGGACTGGCTCCGCAGCGCTGTCATCCATCCCGTGCGGTTGATAGAGGAGGAGTTCGGGATATTGGCTGGCGGAAAGAACCGGAAAGCCGCCGCGGTCATCGATACGGCGAAACGCGAACCGCCGGTCACCCGCCAGCCCGTACCATCCAAGCACGGCCGATTCCAGAGATTGCCCGGCCATCGACTTCACCGGATAGCGAGCGATGTCATACACGCGCCCAACTTCAATCACACGACGGACTCCAGAGAAGGCACGGCAAGCCCCCTAACTATTGATTATCTGGACTACATATCCTGCGGAGAGTTGCGAACTCCTGCACGCGGTCGTGCTCCTTTCTACCGAACGCCCGAAAGCACGAGGACCATAAGTAGCAAGCCGATAACGACTTGCACCCCAAGCGTTGCGCGGAGAGCGGCGAAAGGCTGCAGGAATCTCGCAGTCTATTTCTGTCAGTACTGCTTGGAGGACGATAGGCATGCGCAGGGCAGCGCGCCCTTAGCGCTTCTCCGTCATCCGGGAATTCCCAGTCGCGGCCACATGGCGCTCACCCGCGTCTTCGTCTCCTCATCCATCTCGATCACGGCCGGCCAGTTCCGCGTGAAGCCCTCTTCAGGCCACTTGCGCGTCGCGTCTATCCCCATCTTCGACCCGTACGTAAAAGCGCGCGACGAGTGGTCCAGCACATCTATTGGACCCATCGTGAACCGCGTGTCCCGCTCCGGATCGATGTTGTTCAGCGCGATCCACCACGCCTCCTGCGGGTCCCGCACGTTCACTTCCTTGTCCACGACGACGATCACCTTGGCGAGCGCCATCAGCCCCTGCCCCCACAGCGCGTTCATCACCTTGTACGCCTGACCAGGAAACTGCTTGTCTATCGAGACGAACACGAGGTTGTGAAAGATCCCCTCGGCGGGCATATGATAGTCCACTACCTCCGGCAGCGTCAGCCGCAACAACGGCAGGAAGATCCGCTCAGTCGCGTGCCCCAGATAAAAATCCTCCATGGGCGGCCTGCCCACGATCGTCGTCGCGTACACCGGCGACTTTCCCATCGTGATCGCGGTCACGTGCACCAGTGGATACAGGTCCGCCTCAGAGTAAAACCCCGTGTGATCCCCGAACGGCCCCTCGGTCACGAGCGGCTCCGAGGGATCGATGTAGCCCTCGATCACGAACTCGGCGTCGGCCGGCACCTCCAGATCGCACGTCACCGCCTTCGCCAGGTGCACGGGCGCCGATCGCAGAAACCCGGCGAACAGGAATTCATCCACTGTCGGAGGAAGCGGAGCCGATGCCGAATACACGGACGCGGGATCGCCGCCCACCGCGATCACCACATTCATCTTCTCGCCACGCTCGGCCATCTCACGCCAGTGGGCCGCGCCGACCTTGTGCCGCTGCCAGTGCATCGCGAGCGTGTTCTTGCTGAGCTTCTGCACGCGGTACATCCCCACGTTGCGTATCCCTCGCTTGGGATCGCGCGAGATCACCATCGGCAGCGTGATGTACGGGCCTCCGTCCTCGGGCCAGCAGGTGATGATCGGCAGCTTGTCGAGGTCGACCTCGTCGCCCTGCATCACCACACCCTGACAGGAAGGGGTACCTCCCTTCACCCGCGGCGGAAACTTGCCCACCTCGAGCAGCCGCGGCAGAAGCGCCAGCTTTGCCAGCAAACCCTCCGGAACCTTCATCTCGAGCAGCTCGGAGATCCGCGCGCCGATCTCGTCCAGGCTCTCGACGCCGAGCGCGATCTGCATGCGCTTCATCGACCCGAACAGGTTGATCGCCACGGGAAATTCTGACCGCGCTCCGTTGTCGAGCACGACGTTCTCGAACAACAAGGCAGGCCCGCCGGCGGGCATTTTCATAGCGCGGTCGGCGATCTCGCACAGCTCGAGCTGCGCCCGCACCGGCTCTCGCACGCGCACGAGCTCGCCCGCGGACTCCAGTGCATCGATGAATTCGCCCAGCGTGTCGAGCGCCATGTCAGAAGCTCCCTGCGTTTGAGCCCGTCGTCCGGGTGATCTCCGGAACCGAATCCGCTTCGGGCTTGAGTCCTACGTGAATCGCTACGATCCCGAACGTATGGCTGGTCCACGAGGTATCCACGAATCCGCTGGCTCGCATCCGTCGCGCCAGCTCGGCCTCCTCAGGAAACGCATCCACCGATTTCGGAAGATAACTGTACGCGGTCGGATGCCCGCTCAACGCGCCACCGATTCTCGGCAGGACATGATGGAAATAGAAGCGATAGATGCCGGCAAAGAGAGGCGCGCGCGGCGTCGAGAACTCGAGGATGACGAATCGTCCGCCGGGGGCCAGCACCCGGTGCGTCTCGGCGAGACACAGGTCGAGCCCCGCAACGTTGCGAATCCCGAACGCCACGATCGCTCCCGCGACGCTGTTGTCGCCTAGCGGAAGCTGGACAGCGTCCGCGGTGACAGGGTGTACTGAAGCGCCCGCCTTTCGCAGCCCGGCCCGCAGCATCGGCTCGGCGAAGTCGGCGCCCACGACCGAGCCCCGAAAGCCGCGCTGGCGAGCGATGTGCGCGGCGATGTCCAGTGTGCCGGCGCACAGGTCGAGATATACGCCGTCTGGCTCCCGCGCGATGTCCAGCGCCCGGATCGCCCGCTTCCTCCACCCGCGATCGATGTTGAGCGCGAGGATGTGGTTGAGCATGTCGTACCGCGGGGCGATGTCGGAGAACATCCGCCGCACGTACTCGCGCTTCTCGCTATTGCCGTCGCCGGCCAGCGGCTCGGACGCGCTCTGGCGCGCTGCCGCTAAGTCGGCATCGGTTGTCTGCATGGCGCGTGAAAGTTGACTGGCCGTGCGAGGGCGTGCAACCTTGAGCGCAGCGATACATGCCTCTACTTCCCGATCTTGCGACCCTGCCGGATGCCGACGTCGTCCTGCTCGCGCAACAGGGCCGGGACGCCGCCTTCCGCGAGCTGCTGAGACGCTACGAGCGGCCGGTGTTCTCGCTCGTGTTTCGCATGGTGCGCGATCGCGACACGGCCGAAGACCTGGCGCAGGAAAGCTTCATCAAGGTCCTCAACAACATCGACCGGTACCGGCCGGAGTTCAAATTCTCGAGCTGGCTGTTCAAGATCGCCAACAATGTCGCGATCGATCACCTCCGCAAGCGGACTATCGACACCGTAAGTCTGGAAGGATCCCGATACGCGACCACGACGGCCGAGGCGGAATCCACGGCGATTCCGGTGGCGTCGAAGGATCAGTCAGCTCTGGAGGAAATGGAGTCCAGGGAGCTGGGGAGCGCCATAGAGAAGGCCGTGGCCAGTCTCCGCCCCGAATACCGCTCCTGCATCCTCCTCAGGCACGTGGAAGACCGCTCCTACGAGGAGATAGCCGCCACCCTGGACCTGCCCCTGGGTACGGTGAAAACCTACATCCACCGGGCCCGCCACGAGCTCAGGCAGGCCCTGGAGGATGTCCGATGAAACCCTTCGCAACCACCCCCCGTATGACCAAGTGGATGGAACAATGAACAGACACCTACTGCCCGATGAATTCGACCTCCTGGTGGACGAGGAGATCGGATTTGGAGTTCCCGAGCTCCAGGCCCACGTGAGGGATTGCAGCCAGTGCCACGCCGAGCTCGAGTCGGCGCGCGCCGTGATGGCTCATATCGACCGGTTGCCCCACCTCGCCCCTTCCCCGATGTTCGCGGAGAAGGTGATGTCGCAGGTAAACGTCTTCGAGCCCTGGCACGTCGCGGCAACGAACACTGTCCGCGCACTGATGCCGCGCCACCGTCCGGTTCGCATCGCGTTGGGAGTGGCCGCGTTGACGAGCTGCTTCACGCTGACCACCATGGCGCTGTGGATCGCGTCGCGCTTCGAGTCGGCAGTGCTCCTCGCGGGCGTGGCGTACGATGGCGCCTCCTCGGCAGCGCTGAGCATGCTCGCCGGCATTGCGGGCCCGCGCACAGTCGCGGCGCTTCAGGTCGGCGGAACTCCGATGGTGCTTACGCTTGCATCGGTGATGCTCGTCGTCGCGGTCGCCAGCGTCATGGGCCTGCGTCGAGCTTCCAGGCTTCTAGCGGCGCAGAGCAGACCGTGAGGGGCGTCGCGATAGCATGCTCGCTCGCGGCGTTAACGCTCGCGGGCACCGCGGCCAATGCACAGGCTCCCAGCCAACCGGGCGCCGCGATCGATTCCGCGTGCGTAGCGCCCTCGCTTCCGCTCACGGGCTCGTTTCTTTTCGCAGGGCTCCGTGACGCCATCGGCGATGCACGGAGCTGGGCAACCTCTCCGCCACTGCCTCCCCGAGAGGCAACGATCCGCGCGGTCAAGCTGACCCTCGGGTGGTCTGCGGTTCTGATCCTGCTCGGCCTCGGCGTGCTGGTCTTCGCGCCGGAGAAGCTGAGGCGGATCACGGAGTCGCTGGGCCGCGATCCAGGGAAGGCGATCACCACCGGGTTGCTCGTGCAGTTCGCGACGCTCCCTGCCCTTGCAGTACTCGTCATCCTGCTCGCCGTCACGCTGATCGGAATTCTCCTGATCCCGTTCGCCATCGTTGCCTTCCTCCTGATGTGGATGGGAATCGCGGCGCTCGGGCTCTTCGCGGTAGCCCAGGTGACGGGAATGGCGGTCATGGGACCGAAGCAACAGTCCATGACTCAGCGCGGCGCGGCCCTCGGCGGCCTGATCACGGGACTCGCGATTTTCCTGGTTCCCTGGCTTGCCGCGGCGGGGATGACCTGGACCAGCACGCCCGCACTGGTGCTGCGCGGCATCGCAGTCACCATGACGGCGGTAGCCGTGACGGCCGGCCTCGGCGCCGTGTTCCGCGCGCACAAGCCGGAAAGAGCGGAGGCGTACGTCCCTCCGGCGACCCACACGCGCGAAGAGCTGACGTGGCAGACTCCGACGCCTGTAGGCGGAGTCGTCGCGGCGAAGCGCCCCGCGAAGGCCCGCGAGCCGTAATCGGGACGCGCCGCAGCGCTCACCGCGCGGCGCGTCCTTTGCTTGGTGCCTGTGGCAATGGTAATCCTGGGCTATCGCGTAGTTGAGTTGCTGAAAAAATCCTGGTCGGAAGTCTGGAATGACAACGTGCCTGGCGTGTCCGCCGAGGCCGCGTACAACCTGTTCTTCTCGCTCTTCCCGCTCCTGATCTTCCTCGCGCCCCTGCTCGCCCTGGTGGGTGACGAAGCCGTGATCATCGGCTCCACCATCGGCCGGCTGGAGCCGGTCATTCCATCCGGCGCGCTCGCGGTGATCGACGGCGTGCTTCGCGACGCTGTCTTCGCGGATACCGCGCCCGCGCTGATGTCCGTCGGAGCGCTGCTCGCGGCTTACACGGGCTCCAACATGATCGCGACCATCGCCAGCGCTCTCAACCGTGCGTACGGCGTGACCGATCCGCGCCCGTTTCTGAAGCGAAGGCTGATGGCCATAGCGCTCCTGATCGCCTTAGGCGTGGCGCTGACGTTCTCGACCACGGTGATCGTGACGGGAAAGACCACGTTTTCCTGGCTTGCGAGAAGCGCGGGCGTGGGACCGCAGGCGGCGGCTGTCTGGCAGCTTCTGCGGTACCCGGTCGCGTTCGCGTTCATCGTCGGCGTGCTCTGGCTGATCTACTACTTCCTGCCCGCCATCAAGCAGAAGAAGTCGCAGGTGCTCGCAGGAGCGATCTTCGCGTCGACGCTATGGGTCGGGGTGACCCTCCTGTTTCGCTACTACGTCACGAACGTGGCCACATACAGCGTGACGTACGGAGTCCTGGGAGGCGTGATCGTGCTGCTGTCGTGGATTTACCTGACGATGTTCGTCGTGCTGGTAGGAGGCGAGCTGAACTCGGAGCTGCAGCGCGGGACAGGCGCTGTCCGCCAACGCGAGGCGGTTCTATACGGCGGCAGGATTACCACGAGCGACCAGATCGACGACCCTTCGACCGAGCTGCAATAGCTCCTGGCCCGCGATCGACGCGGGCTCGGCCACGACGATCGGCATACCGGAATCTCCTCCTTCCAGCACGCGGCCGTACAACGGAATGCGCGCGAGCAGCGGAAGGTCCAGCTCGCTCGCGAGTCGCTCGCCCCCACCCGATCCGAAGATCGCCGTCTGCTCGTTGCAATGGGGGCACTGGAAGTAGCTCATGTTCTCGACGATGCCGAGCACCGGAACGCCCACGCGCTGAAACATCTTCGCGCCGCGCAGCGCGTCGCCGGTTGAGACGGCCTGGGGCGTCGTGACGATCAGCGCGCCCTCGACGTGCGTGGCCTGCACGAGAGATAGCTGTGCGTCTCCGGTTCCCGGCGGCAGATCGACGATGAAATAGTCGAGCTCTCCCCAGCTCACGTCGCGCAGGAACTGCGTGATGATCTTCATGATGATCGGCCCGCGCCAGATTGCGGGCTGATCGCGGTCCACCAGGAAGCCGAGGCTCATCACCTTCACGCCGTGCGCCTCTAGTGGGATGATCTTCTCGCCCTGAACGTCGGGCTGCTCGTTCACGCCCAGCATCGCGGGGATGTTGGGGCCGTACACGTCCGCGTCCATCAAGCCGACGCGCGCGCCGGCCTGCGCGAGCGCAACGGCGAGATTGGTCGAGACGGTCGACTTTCCGACTCCGCCCTTGCCGCTCGACACCGCGATGATGTGGCCGAGGTTCGGATACGCAACCGGGGTCGGCGCGGGTACGGCAGCGCGCTGCGACTTCGGCTCCTGCCCCATGACAGGCAGAGAGCGGCCGGATGCTGGCGCCTTCTGCGCGGGAGCGGGCGGGGCGCTCGCCGCCGAGGGATCTTTTACGTCCACCCGAACGTCGCTCACGCCTTCCAACCCCGCGACCGCGGCGCGAACCTCGCCCACAAGCGCCGCATCGTCCGCGGGATCGAGGAGGAGCGTGAGACGCACGCGCCCGTCGGTCGTGGTAGCCACATCGCGCACCTGCTCGGCGGACACAATGTCGCTACCGACACGATTATTTCTGATGCGGACGAGAGCACCCGCGATGCGCTCCTGCAAAGACTGGCTGGCCATTCAGATCTGCCCGGCCAGGAAACGGCGGGCCGCCGCGACGACCTCGTGCCGCACTTCTTCGAGCGTCCCCGCGATGAGCGCGCCCGACGCCTTGGCGTGGCCGCCGCCGCCGAATTCCTTGGCGAAGGCGTTGACGTCAACTTCGCCGGCGCTGCGAAAGGAGACTTTGACCTTTCCGTGACCCAGGTCGCGGAAGAAGAGCGCCAGCTTGGTGCCGGCTACTGACCGCGGATGCTCGGCGATACCATCCAGATCCTCGGACCGCAGGCCGTGCGTCTCGGGCGCGCCGGCCTCAACGGATATCCAGGCGATTCCATACTCGGGATCGACTTCGAGGGTGGCGAGCGCGTCGCGCAGAAGATGGAGGCGGCCGATCGGCACCGATGCGTAGATGCGGCGGTACATCGCTTCGGGGTCGACGCCCGCAGCCAGCAGAGCGCCCGCGATCGCATGGCAGCGGGCGGAAGTATTGCTGAAGCGAAAGCCGCCGGTATCGGTGAGAAGCGCCACATACAGAGCCTCGGCAACCGGCGCGGTCAGCTCCAGCTCGAGCACCACGGAAAGGTCATAGATGAGCTCGCCGGTCGCGCACGCAGCGGTATCGCACAGCGCCAGCTCCGTAATGGCAACGTCGGACGGGATGTGATGGTCGATCACGATCTTCGTCGCGGTGGACTCGCGCACAACCGGACCGAGGGGGCCAAGCCGCCGGAGGTCGTTGATGTCCAGCACCATTATGATGTCGGCCTTTCGAATCGCCTTTGCTGCGTCATCGGAGTCGTTCCGCACATCGTCGCCGAGCAGGAAGTCGAACATCCCGGGCCACGGCGTGGGGTTCGCGATCCGCGCCTCGATGCCGAGCTGCGAGAGCAATCGCGCCAGCGCGACTTCCGAGCCGCAGCCGTCGCCGTCCGAGTTGATATGAGTAGACAGCGCGACAAACCGTCCGGGGCGCAGTTCCTCCGCGAACCGCTCTATCGCCGACCGGCGGGCGTCGGGGATCGCGAGAAGATCAGCGTGCAGCATCGGCGCGTCCGAGCTTCGAGTGCGACTTCCCATAGGCGAAATAAATCAGGAGGCCCAGCGCCATCCACACGCCGAGACGAAGCCACGTGTCGGGAGGCAGGCTCACCATCAGGTATCCACAGATGAGAATCGCGAGTATGGGGACGATCGGAACCAGAGGCGTGCGGAACGGACGCGGCAGATTGGGCTCGCGGTAGCGGAGGACGAGGATGCCGGCGCTCACTATGACGAACGCGAGCAGAGTGCCAATGGAGACGAGCTCGCCGAGGATCCCGATCGGAAATACGCCCGCCACTACCGCAGCGACCGAGCCGGTGAGGATCGTCGTGACGTGCGGCGTACGGAACCTGGGGTGAATCCTGCCGAACACGGGCGGCAGCAGCCCGTCGCGTGCCATCGAGTAGAAAATGCGGGGCTGCGCCATGAGCATCACCAGCACCACCGACGCCAGGCCGGCGATCGCGCCGATGTTGACGACGGGACCGAGCCAGGCGAGGCTGGGACCGGCGCTCTCGATGGCTACGAACACCGGGCGGGGAACGTCGAGCAGCGCGTAGCTGGCGAGGCCGGTCAGCACGAGTGCCATCAGGATGTACAGAACCATGCTGCTGGCGAGCGAGCCAAGTATGCCGATCGGCATGTCGCGCTGGGGATTCCTCGCTTCCTGCGCAGCCGTGGATACGGCGTCGAACCCGATGTACGCGAAGAAGATCACGCCCGCGCCGCGCACGACTCCGCTCCATCCGAACTGCCCGAACTCGCCCGTATTCGGCGGCACGAAGGGATGCCAGTTGGCCTGGTTCACGTACATAAAGCCGAAGCCGATCACTAGCAGCGCGATCGCGAGCTTGACGAAGACTATGAGGTTGTTGAAGCGGGCCGACTCGCGGATGCCGGCCACGAGCAGCGCCGTCATGATCGCGATGAGGAACAGTGCGGGCAGGTTCACCAGCGCCCCGGTCGCGGTGAACTTTCCGTTGGTGTACGCGAGCGGCGAGCTCACGAGTTGGGCCGGGAGATTCACACCGAGCTCCTTCAGGAAAGCGCTGAAGTAGCCGGACCAGCTGACCGCGATAGTTGCGGCGACCAAGAGATACTCAAGGATGAGATCCCAGCCGATGATCCAGGCGACGAACTCGCCGAGCGTCGCGTAGCCGTACGTGTAGGCGCTGCCAGCGACCGGGATCATCGCGGCGAACTCCGCGTAGCAGAGTCCGGCGAGCAGGCAGCCGGTGCCCGCCAGCAGAAAGGAATAGACGATCGCGGGCCCGGCGTACTGCGCCGCGGCTGTGCCTGTGAGCGCGAAGATCCCCGCTCCGATGATCGCGCCGATGCCGAGCATCGTGAGACTCAGCGGGCCGAGCGCGCGGCGAAGCGTGTGCCCTTCTACCGCTCCCTCGCCCGCCGCTTCGGCCTGAAGGATCCCGATGGACTGCCGGGTCCCCAGGCTCATGTCGTCGAGTAATTCGGCGCTTCGCGGGTGATGGTCACGTCGTGCGGGTGCGATTCGCGGAGCCCGGCTGCGGTGACGCGGACAAACCTGGATTCGGTGCGCAACGCATCGATAGTCTGGGCGCCCACGTAACCCATGCCGCTTCTCAGCCCGCCGACCATCTGGAACAGCACGTCGCCGGCAGGTCCTTTATACGGCACGCGCCCCTCGATCCCCTCGGGGACGAGCTTCTTCGCCGACATCTCGCCTTCCTGGAAATACCGGTCGGCGCTGCCGTCCTGCATCGCGGAAAGGCTCCCCATTCCGCGGATCATCTTGAACCGGCGCCCTTCCATGAGGATGGATTCGCCCGGGCTCTCCTCCGTGCCAGCGAGCATCGAGCCCATCATGACCGTGGAAGCCCCGGCCGCGAGCGCCTTCACGATGTCACCGGAATACTTGATGCCGCCGTCGGCGATGATCGGGATGTCGCCCGCCCCGTCCACCGCGTCGAAGATCGCGGTGAGCTGCGGCACGCCGACCCCCGTGACGACGCGCGTCGTGCAGATCGATCCGGGCCCGACTCCGACTTTCACGGCATCCACGCCGCGCTCCACCAGCGCCGCAGCGCCTTCGCGAGTGGCGATGTTCCCCACGACGAGCTGCACGTCGGGGAACATCTCGCGGATCTCCGCGGTAGCGCTCAGCACGCCTTCGCTGTGCCCGTGCGCGGTGTCGATGACAAGGACATCGACGCCTGCATCGATCAGCGCCTTCGCGCGGTCGCGGTAGTCCGTCGCGCCGATCGCGGCCGCAGCGCGCAGCCGGCCGTGACTGTCCTTGCTCGCGTTCGGGAACTGGCGCCGCTTGTGAATGTCCCTGACGGTGATCAGTCCCCTGAGGCGGCCGTCCTTGTCCACTACAGGCAGCTTCTCGATCCGGTGCTCGCCGAGGATTCTCTCGGCTTCGTCGAGGGTCGTGCCGAGCGGCGCGGTAACGAGCCCGTCGGCCGTCATCGCTTCGCTGAGCGGACGGTCGAGGTTGCGCTGAAACTGGATGTCGCGATTGGTGATGATGCCGACGAGCTGGCCGGCGGAATCCACGATGGGCACGCCGGAGATCTTGAACCGGTTCATCATGCCGACCGCTTCGCGGAGCGTTCCGCCAGGCGACAGCGTGATCGGATTCAGGATCATCCCGCTCTCCGACCGCTTCACCCGGTCCACTTCGGCGGCCTGGCGGTCAACCGACATGTTCTTGTGGATCACTCCCATTCCGCCGGCGCGCGCCATGGCGATCGCCATTTCCGATTCGCAAACAGTGTCCATCGCCGCGGACAGGAGCGGGATGTTGAGCGTGATTCCCCGCGTAACTCTCGACGCGGTGGACACGTCCCGGGGGTGAACCTGCGAATGACCCGGAGTCAGCAGAACGTCGTCGAAAGTCAGCGCCACGCGGGCGCGGACGCGCGGGTGCGCACTTTCGAGCTGCTCGGGGTCCGGGTCCTCTATGCGCGAAGACCCGCGCGCCGGCTGTGCCGGGCTCGCGGGTCGCGTTTTCGAACTAGCTAGGGTCGCCATAGCCAAAGGTACGGCAATTCGCGGTCAACTGCCAGAGCCCGGTATGGAAAGTCCTGGCGAGGCTATAGGGAATCCTCGGAGCTAAAGCGGCCGCCCGATCGCCCGCAACCGCCTGCGAACCCTGCGCGGCAGGAAGAACGCGGCCGCCAACAATGTGTGCTGGATGTTCAGGGAATCGAGCGCGGCTGGCTCGCCCGGCCAATGGGCGAGCGTCACCGTCCTGCCAGCGTTCGCAATCAGCCGCTTGAGCGACATCATCAGCACGAAGACGTCATCGACCTCGCCCAGGAACGGGATGAAATCGGGAACGAGGTCCAATGGCATCAGGATGTACGCTATCGCGCCACCCACGAGCAGCTTGTCCACGCCATTCACCCGCGGATCGGTGATCAGCCCGTACAGCAGGCGGAGAAAGTTCGGGAGCTGGGAGATCGTGTCGGTGACGATCCGCTTGGCGCCTGTGCGCGGCCGCTCACCGCCGCTGGCGGCCTTGCTCGCGGCGCGCTTCTGACGGGTCCTGCGGGCTGCTGCTCTCTCGGCTTGCGTGCTCACGTCTGTCTCCGGGCGGGTTGTCCGTCCGCTCAGCTGTCGCTACTCGCGGGTTGGCGGCGGCGACTGGGCAGGCGGAGGCGACGAGGGCTTCGTCACCACGTTGACCACGTCTGTTGCAACAGACTTGCCAACATTCGCGACGCCGTTGATTACGCCCGCCGCCTTGCTGAGGACGCTCATGGTCCCGGCGATGGCTCCAGCCGACACTTTGCCGGCCCGGAGGGTGTCTTCCACGTTCTCCGCGAGGCGCTGGATCGGGTTCTGCGCGGGCGCCGTGCGGCGCGCGTACTTGGATTCGAGAAAATCGATGTAGTCGAGGATCTCGTACACGCGGTCGTCAGGCAGCGACTCGAGCTTTCTCACGATCCGCTCGCGCATGATGTCGTTCATGCCGCGGCGGCCTCAGCCGCGCCAGCGGGCTTTCTTGCCACGCGTATCGATGTGCACGTAGGGCTTGCTGGCGCGGAGATACATGCCGAGCCCGCCGGCGAGGTGGGGATGCTTCAGCTCCACGATCTCCACGGCCAGGCCGAGCATCCTGGTATCCGCCGCATTGAACTTTCCGTCGCCGTTCACATCCATCGCCACGTCCGCTGCGTCGCCGTACTGGTGACGACTGTCGCGCGCTGCCCGGTTGACTCTCTGGTTGTGGTCGGGCGAGCGGAATCCGGACTTCACGTCCAACGCAAAGTCGACTTCGCCGCCATGCCAGCGCTGTATCTCGGCCACGACGAGCTCGATCTTGTCGAGCAGGTTCGGACTCACGGCGGCGTACCGCGGCCAGGACTTCTGGTTGTCGTGCGTGACGAAATCCGACACGCGAAGGTGCTTGGTGATCCTGAGCCCCAGGTCGCCGGGCATGATCTCCATGAACCCTTCCGGCGGAGCGCGGTTGCCCCCGACCTTCTCGTTCAGATACGTGCCGATGCGGTACCCGTTGATGAGACCGCCGACCTTATCCTTGAACGGGGCGAGCACCGCGACAGCCAGCCCTTCGATTACCCGCTGCTCGGAACCCCTCACCAGAGCTACACGATAAAAGCCAGGCTGCTTGGGCCCGTCGAGGATCGCTCCCGCGAGAGGCTGCGGCGGCGCGACGGCCACGTTCTGCCCGACCCTGACCCAGGTGTACATGAGACCCGCAGGATCGCCTTCGATCTGGAGCGGATATTCGAGCGTCTCTCCCGGCAGCACGAACTTGACCTTGACCTCTCCGCTGGTGCCATACGCATCCATGGACGGCGTTGCCGCAGGGAGAGCCGCGCGGGACTTCAGAAACGAAGAAAACGGGGCGGTCTCACCGATCCGGCTGTGCTGGAACTGGATGACCCCTACCGCGGCTACCACGAACAGAGCAAGCGAAATCACGCTTTCCCTGGCATTAGAGCGCGGCCGTCTAGGCGCGCGACGTGACGGAGACCGCCGATCGGGCGTATTCAAGGACATCCGGGTAAAGATAGCGGCTTTTTGGTCAGTAAATGAATACTGGCGTCCCGACAGGGACCATTTCGAACAGCCGCTCGATGTCGTCGTTCCTCATCCGCACGCAACCGTGGCTGACGGCCTGGCCGACGGTCTCCGGCTTGTTCGTACCGTGGATTCCGTAGCCGTCGCCCATGTTCAGGCGCCGCGTCCCAAGCACACCCTCGTACCGGCGCGCGTTGGTGCCAAAGGGCGGAATGATGATGTTCCCCCCCGCAACGACCTCCCGGTCCTCCAGGCCACCTCCCAACGAGGTCACGGCCCCGCTCGCCGAGCGCCTCACCAGCTCCGACCCCGACGCGTAGATCGATCCGCCGTCGCCCGTGGGCACACTCTCGTTACGGGACAGCTTCACCACGCCCAGCCCGCGCTTTCGCGCCTGCTCGATGTAATGCCAGTCCGGCGGGATCCAGGCGGGGTTCACTTCCTTCTGCCGCACTACGAGCCGCCCGCGGGGCGTCTGGAATCGGTACGTGGTCGTGCCGCTCACCATCTCCTTCCCGCTTCCCGTCGCAACCGGCGCCTGGAACAGGGTCTCGTTGCCGCGCTTGAACCAGAGCTGCCGTTCCGCGATGCTGACGACGATGTAGGGCTGGTCGGCGGCGGCCACCGGGGCCGCGGCGAGCACGTTCTTGAGACTGTCTGTCGTCGTGCCGATCTTGGCTCTGACTTCCTCGAGCACGCCGAGGTTGTCGTTGAAGACCATCCGGTTGACGTCGCGCTCGTACCGGAGCTCGGCGGTGCGGGTAACGAGGACTGCGCTGAGCGCTGAGGCGGCTACGAAACCGCCGATTAGCAGCCAGGCGGTGCGCCCTCCGAATCGAAT
Source organism: Gemmatimonadaceae bacterium (assembly GCA_051005405.1). Lineage (GTDB taxonomy): Bacteria > Gemmatimonadota > Gemmatimonadetes > Gemmatimonadales > Gemmatimonadaceae > JACDCY01. The sequence goes on from JBPCJJ010000026.1 coordinate 39,289, forward strand.
TGCCTCAGTGATAGCCATATTAGTAGAAGTATACCTTTGTTCCTGCAGAAAGGTTCGCGACGACTGCCTTCAAATCGGCCTCGCTCGCGCGAATACTCCCTGGAAGCACGTAAGTGGAATCGGCGAGCGGCCCGGCGCGCGGCTGCGAGTAGATGACGGTCCCGCCATCGAGCAGCAAAGCGATCGGCCCGAGCGCTCCGGCCACCGTGCCGCCAGTACCGTCCATCTGCCTGTCGGAATACACCCAGGCGGGCACGTTCCACGATCCGTTCGTCAGTATCTGCACGATCGTGCGCTCACCGCGCGGAATCGCCATGCGGATCGTGTCGGGCGCACTGCCCACCGTGCGCTCAGGTCCGACTTTCGCGGACATTTCGCGCAGAATCGCGCCCTCTCTCTCGAGGTAGATCTTCCCGCTGTCCACCGGGATTGAGAGGTGAATGACCTTGTCCATCTGCGCTTGCCTGCGGGCCAGCTCCACGGCCATTCGCACCTTGTCCTTCTCAGCGTCGATGATGATGTCGGTCTTCTGCCGCTCCGCGGTGCTCATGCTCGCGCGGAGGCGCTCGACTTCGTTCGTATAGGCGAATCGCTTGTAGAGTAAAAACGCGTTGATCGCCACGAGCGCGGCGACGCCGATGGCCATCGTGACGATGAATCCGGGATAGCTGCGCCTGAAATCCCGCCATCCGGTACGACGGCGGTCACTCCTGAACTCACCTGCTCTGCGGTCGGAATCCGGATCGGTCATTGGTTGCGGCTGAGGGCTTGAAGGTCGAGCACGGGAACGCCGACGGGGTCGCTCCGTCCGTGGCGGACGCGGGCGACGATGGTGAGAGTTGCGAGTGGAGGAAGCGCACGAGCCATGCCGAGCAGCGAAGGAGGAACTGCGAGATAAAGCAGCGACCGGTCGTCGCCGGGGCCCTGCGCGAGAATATAAGGCTCCCCGTCCACGAGTCCCTTTCGGAGCGGATCTGCCGTGTGAAACGCGACGAACTCGACTTCCCACCGCACGAGCTTGCCCCGGTTGCCAGCAGAGTCCGCGCGAAGGTCGGCGGCGGTGAGGCGGGTCAGCTCGCCCGAGTCGGTCGGAACGACGTCTGTCGCGAGCACCCAGCCCTCGGTCCGGACCCGCAGCCAGTTACGGTCCCTGGCGAGCACCTCGAGCCGCGCGCTTGTATCGACGCGCGCGACCCCCTTGCCGGCCGGCGCGGATCGCAGAATGAGCGGACGCGCCGGCGTGACAGACGTGGCGGGCACGGCCGTCGCAACCGGCGCGGGCGTCGGCTGCGGCAAGCTGTCCTGCGCGGGAAGCTCTCGCGCGCAGACGATTGCCGCGATGATGAGTAGGCGGGCAACTCTAGAGGGCAGATGAATCCGGGTTAGATTGAGCGATCTCACGGGCGGTCGAACATATCACCGTCACTATACCCCGCCAATATCACCTTGCACCGTCCTGTCGCGCTCGTAGTCCTCGATGGCTGGGGTTTCCGGGAGGCCCGGGAAGGCAACGCGATCGCCCTCGCCAATACGCCCGCGTGGGACGCTCTCTGGTCCCAGCCCTCGAGAACCCTTCTCGACGCATCCGGACTCAGAGTTGGACTCCCCCGCGGCCAGATGGGCAACAGCGAAGTCGGCCACCTGAACCTCGGCGCAGGGCGCGTGGTCATGCAGGACCTCGTTCGGATCAACAGCTCGATCGAGCAAGGGTTCTTCTACGCCAACCCGGCGTTCATCGCGGCGTGCGAGCAGGTGAAGGCGCGTGACCGGACGCTCCATCTGATCGGGCTGATCGGATGCGGCGGAGTTCACGCCCTCGACCAGCATCTTTTCGCGCTTATGGATCTCGCGGAGCGGGCCGGCGTTCGCCGGATAGCGATCCACGCGATGCTCGACGGCCGTGATACGATGCCGACGTCGGGCCTCGCGTATCTGGATGAGCTGCTCGCGCACGCCCGGGGCCGGGCGTTCGTCGCGAGCGTGGGCGGCCGGTACTACGGGATGGATCGCGACCGGAGGTGGGAGAGGACTCAGCTCTATTACCGTGCAGCGGTGGACGGCGCGGGGCCTGCGGCCTCCGATCCTCGTGCCGCCGTCCTCGCGTCGTACGCCGCCGGCCTCACTGACGAGTTCATGCTGCCTGTGGTGATCGCCGACAACGGGACGCCGCGAGCTCCAATGCGCGATGGCGACGCGGTGATCTGCTTCAATTATCGGTCGGACCGGATGCGCCAGATCGTCCGTGCGCTCGTGGAGCCGGATTTCGATGGATTCGACGTCAACCCCCGCCCTGCGGTATCGGTTACGACGATGACCATGTACGACCGCCGCTTCAACCTGCCCATCGCGTTCGAGCCCCAGTCGATGGCGGGGATAGTCGTTGAAGTGCTGGCGAACGATGGGCGATCGATCCTCAAGACGGCGGAAACGGAGAAGTACCCGCATGTGACTTACTTCTTCAACGGTGGCAATGAGCCCTGCGTCCAGGGTGAGGAGCGGGTCATGATCCCGAGCCCGAAGGTCGCGACCTACGACCTGAAGCCGGAAATGAGCGCTGCCGGGGTCGCGGATGCCCTGTGCGGGGCGATCGACAAGCGGTCGCACGATTTCCTGCTCTGCAACTTCGCGAATGCCGACATGGTCGGGCACAGCGGGTCCATTCCCGCTACTATTCGCGCGGTAGAGGCCGTGGATGAATGTCTTGGCCGCATCATCAGGGCCTGCGATCGTTCGGGGGCGCGGCTGATAGTTACGGCTGATCATGGGAACGCCGAGCAGATGCTCGACCCCGTGACCGGCGGGCCGCACACAGCCCACACGACGAGCCCGGTGCCGCTGTTGCTGTATGGAGCCGGAAGCGGGCCGCTGCGATCCGGCGGCGCGTTGTGCGATGTTGGACCAACGTTGCTGGCGATGATGGGTATACAAAAGCCAGAAGAAATGACTGGAGTCGACCTTCGTGAATTCGATTAAATCGTTCGGCATTACGCTGACGCTCGCGTGCGCGGCGCTCGGCGCCCCCGCATCGGGCTCGGCGCAGCAGGTCGGCTACCCGCCGGAGAGCTCGCCCTTCCGCGACCTCGAGTACCGTCACGAGCTGACGCTGTTCGGCGGGTCGTTCGCCGCGGGTAAGGATCCCGCGGGCGTCGCTCCGCAGGGCGGCCCGATGGCGGGGCTGCGCTACGAGTTGCGTGTCGGCGGGCCCGCGCATCTGATGGTTCGCGCCTCGTACGTGCAGTCCGAGCGCGACGCCCTCGACCCCTCTGAGCCAAAAGCCACCCGCGACCTCGGCGTCCACTCGGCGCCCCTCTATCTCATCGACGCCGGCATATCCCTCAATGTGACTGGCCTGAAGAGCTGGCGCCGGCTGGTCCCAACGGTCAATGCGGGAATAGGAGTCGTCGCCGGGAACCAGGACGTCGAGAACGACCCTTATCGGTTCGGCACCCCCTTTGCGATTACCTACGGCGCCGGACTGCGATACGTGCCGGGCGGACGGTTCGCCATTCGCCTGGGCGTGGATGCCTATCTGTACCGGCTGAAGTACCCGACGGAATACTACGCCACAGCATCGGACGGAACCACCGTACTCGACGCACGCCAGTCCACAAACTTCTGGAAGAACAACGTCGCGTTGACGATCGGAGCGTCGTACCTGTTCTTCCGCTAACACGGGAGCAGGATGCAACACGACTTCGACAACACCGATGAAATCCGGGACCTGAACGATCAGGAATTGCGCCGGCTGGTGCGGGAGCGGCTCGCCGGCGACAGCGCGTTAGACGCCGACGACCTGCTCGTGGAAGTGAGCGATGGCAGGGTGCGGCTCTCTGGACGCGTCGGGACCGATGGCGAGCGAAGGATCGCCGACCACATCCTCAGCGACAGCATCGGCCTGACCGACTACGAGAACGCGGTCGTGGTCGATCCCATCCGGCGAGCCGAGAGCCCTGAAGCGATCGATGATCATCTCGCGAATGAAGAGATGCAGGAGGGACGTCTCCTCGGGAACCGCCCCCCGCAATCGAGCGACGAAGCCGACCACCTCACTGAAGATCTGGACATGGAGCTGTTCGGCACGAGCGACGCAACGGAAGCGACCGAGAGTGGCACGCCGTGGAATCCGCCTACGGGACCGACGCCTGAGGGGGTGGACGAAAGTCATCAGTAATCAGTGATAACTTTCGCGGCATGTCCCACGCTTCCCTCACCCGCCGCATCACGTTCGCCGCCGCGCACCGGTATCGCCGGCCCGACTGGAGCGAGGAGAAAAATTTCGAGGTCTTTGGCTCGTGCTCGCGGCCCAGCTACCACGGCCACAACTACGCGTGCGAGGTGACGGTTTCCGGTGAAATCGATCCGGAGACCGGATTCGTCCTGGACCTGGGCGCGCTCGACGCGATTCTTCGCGAGGAAGTAAGCGACAGGTTCGACCACCACAACATCAACGTGGACGTGCCCGAGTTCGCGGACGGCAAGCTCATTCCGAGCGGCGAGAACCTGGCGCGCTTCATCTTCGACCGCGTGCAGCAGCGATTGGACAGCCGCGCGGCGGTAACGCGAGTGACAGTGGCTGAAGATGCCACGCTCAGTGCCACCTACACCGGAGAGTAAGGTGCAGTCGACTCTGTTGCGTGCTTTGCCCGGATGCACCATCGCCGCTGCGCTCCTGCTCTCTGCATGTGCCCCCGCGGTTAGACCGCTTCCTCCGCCGGTCGCAGCGCCGTCCGTGGACAGCGCTGCGGCGCTGGTGGTAGAGCCGGTGGACGCGCGCATCGCTCTAGCGCGCACGGCTGACTCGGTGCTCCATGATCCACGCTTCCGCACGGCGAGTTGGGGCGCGCTGATAATCGATCCCGCGACGGGCGACACCCTGTACTCGCTCAACCCGCGCAAGCTGGTGATGCCCGCCTCCAACATGAAGGTCCTGACCGGCGCGGTCGCACTCCATCTGCTCGGGCCTGACTTCCGCTTTCGCACGACGTACGCGGTTCGATGCGGCGCGGCACGCGGGCGGTGCGCCGAGCTGCTCGTGACCGGCCGCGGCGACCCCACGGTCAGCTCGCGCTTTCATGCCGATCCGCTCGCGCCGTTGCGCGCGGTGGCCGATTCGCTGCGCGCGCATGGAGTGACCGGCTTCTCGGGGCCGCTGGTCGCGAGCGGCGACGCCTTTCCGGGCTCCATCTACGGCTACGGCTGGGAGTTTGACGACCTCGGCGAAGGCTACGGCGCGGGTATCGACGACCTCGTGTTCAACGAAGGGCTCGAGGCAATTGAAACGCTGACTTCGGCGGGGGCCGGAATCAGCTCGCAGAATCCGGCGAGTGACCCGCGGCAGGCGTACATGAAAGCGCTGTCCGTCGCGCTCCGGCAGCGCGGCATCTCGCACGAGGGAATCGTATCGAGCGACAGCATGAGAAGTCTGTCTATGGCCGTGGCCGCCGAGACTCTGTTCGTCGTCCAGTCGCCGCCGCTCAGCGAGATCCTGGGCGCAATGCTCAAGCCGTCGCAGAACCAGATCGCGGAGATCATTCTTCGCACGATAGGGCTCGAGCGCACAGGCGTGGGCCGGCCCGACAGCGGCGCGGCGGTCGTCCGCCGGCAGCTCCGCGAGTGGGGCGCGGACAGCATGGAGTTCTCCATCCGCGACGGCAGCGGCTTGTCCCGGCACAACTACGTGACGCCCGCGACGATGGTGCGCGTCCTGGACGTCATGCAGCGACACCCGCACAGCTCGGTGTTTCGCGATGCCCTTCCCGTGGTCGGAGTGAGCGGCACGGTGCAGAGCTGGCTGCGCGGAACCGCGGCGGAGCGTAACGCGCACGGCAAGACCGGCACGCTGGGCTCGGTCCGCGCGTTCAGCGGGTACGTGCGCACGGCGGGCGGCTCGACGCTCATCTACAGCTTCATCTGCAACAACTACCTTGTGCCGACGTCCGCCGTGACGATCGCGATCCAGGCAATGGTGCGGCACATGGCGGAGTCTCCTCTCCCCGCGAACTGATGCTCGACGTCGCCGAGGCCGTAGCGAAAGCTCTGGCGGCGATCTCCCCGCTGGACGTCGACACAGTACATCTCGAGGACTCGCTCGGAAGATTCGCGGCGATGGATGTCACGTCGCCGGTCGCCATCCCGCCGTGGGACAACTCGTCGATGGACGGCTACGCGGTTCGGGTCGGCGACGTGGCCGTCGGCGCCAGCCTTCGCGTCGCTGCGACGATAAAGGCGGGCGACGCCGCCGAGCGCTCGCTGGCTCCCGGAGAGGCGATGAAGATCATGACCGGCGCTCCCGTTCCCGCCGGCGCCGATAGCGTCATCCGCATCGAGGACACGAGCGAGAGCAACGGCAACGTCACCTTCAACGACGCGCGTGACGCCGGCCGAAACATTCGCAAGCGTGCGGAAGACATCGCCGAAGGGCAGGTGGTGATCGCGCGCGGCACTCGATTGCTCGCGCCGCACATCGGGGTGCTCGCTTCCACGGGCACGAGCAGGGTCGCCGTGCACGCCAGGCCCGTCGTGGCGATCATCAGCACGGGCGACGAGCTCGTTCGTGTCGAGGAGCTGGATGGGGCGCGCGACTCGCGGAAGATCGTCTCGAGCAACAGCTATTCGCTGGCCGCTCTCGTGCGCGAGTGCGGCGGCGTGCCGGTGGACGGGGGACTGATTGCCGACGACCGGGACGCGCTTCGCGCCGCCCTCGACGAAGCCGCCGACAGCGATCTCATAATTACGAGCGGCGGTATCTCCGTCGGCGAGTTCGATCACACCCGCGACGTGATCGCCGCGATGGGCGGCGAGATCACCTTCTGGAAGATCAGGGTGCGCCCCGGCGCCAACATCGCGTTCGGCTCGGTGAACGGCACGCCATGGCTCGGCCTGCCGGGGAATCCGGTCTCCGCGCTGATCGGCGGCGAGCTTTTCATCCGGCCGATGCTGCGGAAAATGAGCGGCGCGTCGCGGCTGTTCCCGCGTACGATCACAGCCGTCGCCGCCGAGCCATTCACGGGATCGGAGGCGATGATGCACCTGGTGCGCGGCGTTCTGACTCGCGCCGTGAACGGCGAGCTGCACGCGCGCTCGACAGGGCCGCAGGGCTCGGGCATCCTGTCGTCGATGGCTGCGGCGAACGCGCTGCTGGTCGTGCCCGCGGGCCGCACGATAGATCCGGGCGAGATCGTAACGGCCATGCAGCTCGATCCCGACGCATCGCTCACAGAGCGGTTCGAGCTCAACGGGTGACGGATGAGCTCCGCTCGCAGCTCGAGCGCCGGTTCACCACAGTCGAAGAGGTGTTCACGATCGCGGGCCGCGAGTTTCTTCTGCTCCGCCCGCGCAACGCCGACGATCTCATAACGGAAGCCGACTATGTGAAAGACGAGCGCCTTCCGTATTGGGCGGACATCTGGCCGTCGTCGATGATGCTCGCCGAGCGACTGCTCGAGGAGAAGGGCGCTGGCCGATCGATGATCGAGCTGGGGTGCGGGTCGGGGTTGTGTGCGTGCGCGGCGACGATCGCCGAATTCGAGGTGACCGCCACGGATTACTACGACGACGCACTCCTGTTCACCGAGCTGAACACCCGCGTCAACGCCAAGCGCGCGGTCCATACGCGGCACGTGGACTGGTCGGCGATCCCCGCGGACGCGGGAACCTTCGATGTTGTGCTGGCCGCTGATGTCATGTACGAGCCCCGCTATCCTGCCATGGTGGCCGCGGCCATCGATCAACTGATGTCGCCTGGCGGCATGGCCCTGGTTGCAGACCCCGGGCGCATCGCATTCCCTGACTTCATCGCCGAATGCACGGCGCGTGGATTGGTCATCCGCGATCAGGATGTCCGCGAGTTTAGTTCAGGCGAGATCCGCCAGACCATCACGATCCATCAGATCAAGCGTGCCGAACGTCGCTGACCTGGCTACATCTGGCGGTGACGGGGCCCGCTTCCGCCCTCGCGCGGAGTCCAGCGCGGACCGATCACGTCGGTCGCCTTGCAGTCGATGCAGTTCGCCGGGTTGACCACGAGCCGCTCGCCGTCCCGCTCGTACACGCCCGCCGGACACATGTGCACGTACAGCTCGGCGACGTCCGCGGGCACATCCCGACCGACGATCAGGTGCGACGGAATGTCGTCACGCGTCGCGTTGCCCGACTTGTACACCGCATCGAGCTTGCTGAACGTCAGCTTGCCGTCCGGGACGAAACGCTCGCCGGCCCCGGCTACCCGCGGTGTATCGGCGTCGCTGTGCGACGAAATCTTGCCCCCGGGGAACGCACCGCCCGTAAGCGTCATCAGCGTCGCCATCGCTCCGCCCACGTAGAACCCGTACTTCTGGAACGCGAGGCGCATGTTGCGGCGCTTGCGCAGATCCTCCGTGACGTAGCTCGCGTCGATCGCGCGGTCGTACGCCGACAGGGCGGCCGCCGAGGTGTCACCCTTTTGAAGAGCGTCGAAGATCGCACGCGCCGCGTACATCCCGGACTGCATGGCGTAATGAATTCCCTTGAGCGACGCGACTTCCACGTACCCGGCCGCGTCTCCGACAATCAAGACGCCATCGCCGCTCTTCTGCTTCGGTAACGAGTAGTAGCCGCCTTCGGGAATCGTCTTCGCTCCCCACTCGAGCATCTCGCCGCCGTCGAGGTACTGGCGGAAGAGCTTGTGCTGCTTCATCCGCTGCAGTAGCTCGTGCACGTCGAGCGACGCGTCCGGATAATCCATGCCGACCACGAGTCCCAGCGCCACGGTGTTCGGCGACAGTGGGTACATGAAGCTGCCGCCGAACGCGCTGGTGGGTAGCGGCCAGCCAAGAGTATGCACGATCGCGTCGAGCGGCTTCTTCGTCTCCCAGATCTCCTTCACGCCCAGCGCAAAGATCTGCGGGTTCTCCGATTGAACTCCGCGCGACTGGAGCCACGCCTGCGACAGCGAGCCGCGGGTGCCTTCTGACAGAACCGTGACGCGGGCCGTGATGTCCGTCGCGGCCGCGTACGCCGGTCCGCGTTGACCGTCCTTCGCCAGCCCTGCTTCGGCGGTCCGGACACCGGTCACCTTCTCGCCTTCCGTCAGCAGGGATGCGGCCGGAAAGCCCGTGAAGATGTTGACCCCCAGCTCCTCGGCGCGCTCGCCCAACCAGCGCACCACCTCGCACGCGGACGCGATGAAGTAGCCGTGGTTCTGCATCGTGGGCGGTGTCGGGATCCGCAGCGCCTGCGAGCCGGTCATGAAATACACCCGCTCGCCTTCGACCGGGCCGCGGAAGGGAAAATCCTTGTCGGTCAGCTCCGGGAACAGCTCGCGAATTGCGCACGGATTCACGACCGCGCCGGAAAGCGAATGCTCGCCGAGCGCCTGCGCCTTCTCGAGCACGGCAATCTGGATGTCGCCGAGCGATCCGCCGCTCTCGTTGTCCCGCTTCACGAGCCGCGCGAGCTCGATGGCGCCCGCCAGGCCTGCCGGACCGCCGCCAACGAAGACGACGTCCATCGGCACGTGCTCGGGGTCCGGCGACCCGCCGGAGATGAATCGCTCGATCGGCAGCTCCGGCTGGTGTCTCGCCGGAATTATGGATCCATCTCCGCTCGCGCGGTCCGCCATCAGTGCGACTTCCGCGCTTCCCGAACCGCGGCGGTGAGCGCCGGCAGGACCTCGGCGACGTCGCCGACGATTCCATAATCCGCGATCTTGAAGATCGGCGCTTCCTTGTCCTTGTTGATCGCGACTATCGTGCGCGATGTCCGCATCCCGGCGAGGTGCTGGACCGCGCCGGAGATTCCGACAGCGATGTAGAGATCGGGACTCACCACGCGCCCCGTCTGTCCTATCTGCTCCGAATGAGGGCGCCAGCCGTCGTCGCACACCGCGCGCGTCGCGCCGACCGCGGCGTTGCCGAACGCGTCCGCAAGATCCTCGGCGAGCTTGAACCCTTCCGCCGACTTGAGTCCGCGTCCGCCGGCGATCACCACCGGCGCTTCGCCGATGTCGAGCTTCGCCGACGTGCCCTGCTTCATCTCTTTCACCTTCACCCGCGACGCGGACGGATCACCCACGGGCTGCACCTGCTCCACGCTCGCCGCCTTCGCATTCTCGACGAGCGTCGTATTTCCGGGACGGAGGCCGATTACCGCCGGCGAGCCCGCGATCGACGCCGTCGCGATAACCTTCCCGATGTTGATGGGGTGCTTCACGACCACCGCGTCACCCTCGATGCGCGCGTCCGTCACGTCCGTGACGATCCCGACGCCGAGCTTCGCAGCGACGCGCGGAAGCAGATCCCGCCCCTGCGCCGAAGTCGAGAACACCGCGACGCGGTATCCGCCGGCCTTGATCCGATCGGCAGCGAGCGCGGCGATCGCTTCGGCGTTGTAATCCTTGAGCGCGTCGTGCTCGCACACTAATACGACGTCGGCGCCGTGCTTGCCGAGCTGTTCCGCCTTCTGCGCGATTCCAGATGAGCCGACGAGCATAGCGTGTACCTCTCCGCCGGTGGCGTCGGCCAGTGCGCGCGCCGCCGTGACGTTCTCGAGCGCGACTTTGCGCGGCTCTCCCGCGCGCTGCTCCGCGAATGCAAAGATGTTCGCCATCAGAGGACCTTCGCTTCTGTTTGAAGGAGTCGTACCAGCTCCGGCACGGCGGCGGCGCCTTCGCCCACGATCTTTCCGGGCGGACGATCGGGGGGCATCGCAAGAGACTTGATCGTCACCGCGGGATCGCCGAGCTGAGCGGGCTTGCTCTCGAGCGGCTTCTTCTTGGCTGCCATGATTCCCTTGAGCGACGGATATCGCGCGGTGTTCAGCCCTTCGTCCACCGTGAGCACGGCGGGCAACGAGAACTCCACGAACTCCTGCGCGCCCTCCAGCTCGCGCTTCGCCGTGCCGCGTCCGTCAGCCATCTCCAGCCCGGAAATCGCCGTCACGCACGCGTAGTCTAGCAGCTCGGCTACGATCGGCCCCACGATTCCGTTGGACGAATCGGGCGACATCTTGCCGAAGAAAATCAGGTCGTACGATCCGTCCTTCAGCTCGGCGGCGATCGCCCGCGCGATCGAGAATCCGTCGAATGGAATGCGGTCGGCGGCGAGGTGGATTCCACGGTCCGCGCCCATGCTGAGCGCCTTGCGGATAGTCTCCTGCGCAGCAGCAGGTCCGAGCGACAGCGCGACGACCTCGCCCTGCCCGGCTTTTTCCTTGAGCTGGAGAGCGGCCTCGACGGCCCACGCGTCGAAATCGTTGATGTCGAACTTGAGGCCGGCTTCGTCCAGCGAGGTGCCGTCGCCCGAGATCCTGAATCGCGCGTCCATGTCGGGGACCCGCTTCACGCACACGGCAATCTTCACCGCGAATTACTCCGTTTTGGGGGATCGATTCCGGCCGAAATCTAGCCGCCTGAACGCAGGAGAGTCACTTTTACCAGCCACTCACGGAGCCCTCAATGCGAAGGATGCGTCTCGCTCTGCTTTTCGCCATTGCCGGCGTGTCCGCCTGCTTCCCATCGGTGGGCGAGCTGCGGGCACAGCAAACGGCCCGCGGTGGCGTCTACTATCCCGGTACCGACGGGCTCTGGGAGCGGAGAAACCCGGCGCAGGCCGGGATGGATTCCGCGCGCGTCGCGGCTGCTGTCGCCTTTGCGATCGCCAGTGAAACCAGAGCGCCACGCGACCTTCTGCTCGCGCACGTGCAGTCGTTTGGGCGCGAGCCGTTCGGCGACGCTGTCGGGCCGTTCAAGGAGCGGGGCGATCCGGCCGGGCTGATCATCCGCGGCGGCTATATCGTCGCCGAGTGGGGCGACCCCGCGCGCGTGGACATGACGTTCAGCGTCACCAAGAGCTTTCTCTCAACCGTCGTAGGCGTGGCCTTCGACCGGGGACTGATCCGCGACATCGACCGCGCCGTTTACCTGGACATGGCGCCGGTGCTGGCGTTGTCGCATGCGCCGCGCTCATCAACCGACGTCACCGGCGGTGATCCGGGGATGATCCGGCCGTTCGATACGTCGCACAACCGGCGCATCACCTGGAACGATCTCCTCCGCCAGACGAGCGACTGGGAGGGGACGCTCTGGGGCAAGCCCGACTGGGCCGATCGCCCCGACCGCGACGCGTCGTCGTGGCTCACGCGCGAGCGCAAGGCGCCGGGCAGCTCTTACGAATACAATGACGTTCGCGTCAACGCGCTCGCGCTCGCCACGCTCAACATCTGGCGGCGACCGCTCCCCCAGGTGCTCGCCGAATACGTTATGGATCCGATCGGCGCGTCGCGCACATGGCGCTGGTACGGGTACGACAACTCATGGATCGTTCTCGACGGTGCGGCGGTGCAGTCCGTGTCAGGGGGCGGCCACTGGGGCGGCGGGATGTTCATCAGCGCGTACGACCAGGCGCGGTTCGGCCTGCTGACTCTGCGGCGCGGCGCCTGGGCCGGGCGGCAAGTCCTGTCGGAGCGCTGGGTGCGGATGGCGCTCACGCCGACGCCCGCGCAGGCCGACTACGGTTTTATGAACTGGTTCCTCAACAGTGGTCGCAAGCGGCTACCGAGCGCACCGGAGTCGGCGTTCATGCACCTGGGGAACGGCACCAACCTGATCTACGTGGATCCCGAGCACGACCTGGTGATCGTCGCGCGATGGATAGACAATGGCGCTCTCGACGGATTCGTGGGCCGCGTACTCGCCGCGATCGATTGAGCTAATCAGTTACC
>JBPCJJ010000027.1:0-4915 GCA_051005405.1 Gemmatimonadaceae bacterium
CCGGATGATGAGCTCGACGGTGCCCAGACGCTGGTGAAGCAGGAGATGGAGCACGCCGCGGAGCTGTCGGTGCCGCTGGTCGTCGACATCGGGGTCGGGAAGAACTGGATGGAAACGAAGGAGTAACCGTGCCTTGTGGCGTGCGGTCCTCCGCCTATTTGTCGGACCAGACCGCGAGCTCGTTACCGCTCGGATCCGCAAAGTGGAACCGGCGGCCACCAGGGAAGTCGAACGGCTCCTTTCCGATCCGCCCACCAGCTCCGCGGACCTTCGCGATCGTCGCGTCGAGGCTGTTCGAGTACAGGATGACCAAGAGGCCACCAGCCGACACCGCTGATTCCAGGCGAAGTCCGCCGGCCTCACCGCCCTGTTTCTGGATACCGGAATAGGTAGGTCCGTAGTCGTTGAATTTCCAGCCAAACGCTGCCTTATAGAAGCGCTTGGATTGGGCCATGTCGGTGACGGGGATTTCGATGTAGTCGATGGCGTGGTGAATATGACTGTTCTCGGCCACGGTCCCTGTCTCCCCGGAGTGTTGCGGCGGTTGCATTCCACTAGTCACGCACGAACACAGCAATACCGCCGTGAACACAAGCGGCGAAGTTCTCCCAACATAGTGACACTGCGCAGTCATCGGACTAGCCCTCGCTGGTCCTGGGGCAGGCGGGGGCGAGCTTTCATTGCGGCATCGAGTCGGCGATCACGGTGCCTTCCTCCGAATACCCGCGCTTGTCCGGCACTTTCCGCATCACCCACAGCGCGAACACCATTCCGAGACCGACGGTCACTACGCCCGCGCGGTAGGCGAACCCCTTGCCCATCGACGGCATCAGGCCGTCCACTGTCACGGCCCAGATGAGCGGGCCAGCGATCGCCGCGGCTCGCGCGGACAGCACCATCAATCCGAAGAACCGACCGGCATCGCGCTCCGGGATCAGCGTCAGCAGTAGCGGCCGTTCGGTCGCGGCTACTCCGCCGTACACGAGTCCGATGCCGACTCCCACGACCCAGAACGACGTCTGAGTCGGCGCCATGATCATCGCGGTCAGCAGGAAGATCCACGACGTGATCACAATGACAATCGTGCGCTTGGGACCGATGCGATCCGCCAGCATCCCCCAGAAATAGCTGCCGAGCACCGCTGGCACCGTCAGCACCACGAACAGGATCGCCTCGCTTCCTTCCACGAAACCCATCGCCTCGACGGCGTACAGCGCCATCACGCCGATGATCGTTCCCATCGCGTCCTGGTACAGAAACGACGCGACGATAAATCGCGTGGCGCCGGGATACTTCCGCGACTCGCGAAAAGTGGCGATGACGTCGCGGAACGCCTTCTTCCACTCGATTGCGCGCTTCTCGATCGCGGGACGATGGTCGCGGCAGAAAAAGAACAACGGGAGCGAAAAGAGCAGAAAGAGAATCGCCGTCGGGACGAACGTCGACACACGCCCGGCGTGCTCTGTGAACGGCACGATCGCGCGGATGTCGCTCATCAACGCTTCGGGAACGCCGCCGACAATCGGGATCGACCCGGTATAGAACGCAGTCCCGATGAGCACTCCGGTGATCGATCCCACGTATCCGATCGCGGCGCCGGTTCCGGACAGCCTTCCCCATTCACTCGCCGGCGCGAGCTCCGGCATCATGGCGTTGTAGAACGGGAGCGCGCCCTGGTATGCGTAGTTGGCGACGATGAAGGCGATGATGATTACCGCGAGGGCGGAGCCAGAGATACTCGCCGCCGCCGAGCCCGGCGGGAGTCCGCCGATCACTCCTTCGCCCGAGAGCGGGACGATGGTCTGGCTGAGAACGCCGAGCGCCGCTGTCGCGGCCACCGCGAGAAGCGTGAACCAGACGACCCAAGGCTTGCGGCGCTGCGTCGCGTCCGAGATCGCGCCAAAGATCGGAATCGAGAGGGCGACCAGCACCGATGCTATCACCGACCCCATTACCGCCACTGTGTTCGAGGCGCCGAGGTCCTTCACCAGCCATACGACGAAAAACAGCGACACGACGTTCATCGAGAAGATCGTGTTGGCGAAGTCGTACAGGATCCAGCTCCATCGCTCGCGCGCGGGCGCGCGGACGGCGATTATGTCGCCGGCGCTCGTCTCTACGGGTAGCGGATGAGGCTTATGCATGGTGGGACATCGCCCTCACTCGACACGGGGTTCCCCGCGCACAAAATTATCGGACGTGCCGCACACTCGCTTGCTGTTCGTGACGCTCGCCCTCTGCGCCCTGGTCCTGGCAGGCTGCGGTGATCGGGACCCCGAGCCACGGGCGGCCGTGCCGCCGCCGCCGGTCGCCGCCGCCTCGCCGCGGGCCGCGGAAGTAACCGGATGGCCGGCCGGGCTGGGACGCGCTCTCGTCGTGCGCCTTGCCTCGGGGGACCAGAATTACAGACTCGTCGTTCCGGAACTTGGTGACAGGCGCTTCGCGGACAGCGCGATCTCCCTCAAGCCCGGCGATTCTATCAAGGTCGCGCTGTTTGGCCGCAGAGGCAAAGCCGGCGACGCTCGATTGAGGATTGTCGATTCGGAAGTGGGCACGGGCTCATGCGTGACATGGCCGGCGGCAGAAGTAACCGGCGCCACGTACGTCCGCCGGGCGAGCAGCGCATGGAGGATTGCGGCTGAACGGGATTCCGTCTCGGCCGTCGCCGTCGATTCGCTCGCGGGAATGTCACAGGCGGATTCAGTGGCGCTCGCGAGCGCGGTGACTTCATTGCTGGCGTCGCTCCCTGGGGGCGCGGACTCCGCGCTGCATGGAATTCCGTTCGACACTCGGAGAGCGTACTCTTTCCGCGCCGCCGGCGTTGAAATGATTGCCGCCGAGCTGGTTCGTAGAGCGAGTAGCGAAGCTGATCCGCGCGAGGAGCGGGTGCTGGCTGTCGGCGAGAGCGAGGGGGGAGGCTCGCCAACGCACCGGCTCGTTTATTCTCGGCGCGTGTCCGGGCGCGCAGATAGCACCGCGATGACGGAGCTTCTCGCTGTCGTGATAACCCGGCAGCCGGGACGGCCGATCATCGTTTTTGGTGTCGAAGAAGCGACCGGATTGAGGCTGCACCTCCTCGAGCGCGTCGGGCGAATGCGTTGGCGGTTGTCGTGGTCCAGCGTTGTCAGTTTCTGCTGACTCCCCCATGTTTGCCGCCGGGAACTAGTCAAAGTCCTGTAGGGTGTTGCAGAAACGTCCACGGAAGAGAGAATCGCTCGCCTACGTGTTGCGCGAGCGCGCGAACGCCGAGCGTTTCGGTAGCGTAGTGGCCGAGGTAGAGAATGATGAGCCCGTTGTCGGCCGCGTGCACTGCCGTCCAGTGTGCGCCTTCTCCCACGATCAGCGTGTCGATTCCATGCTCTGCCGCTTCGCGCAGAGTCTCCGCGGACGCGCCGCTCCCGGTGCAGATCGCCCAGCGTTTCGTGCGGCTTCCTTCTGAAATCGGAGTTGCGCGAAGCACTCCGCCGTGCGCTTTCGTGAACGCGGCGGCCCGCGACGCGAGCTCGGACGTTTCGATATCCGCGTCGCCCCGCACGCCGATATCGATGGTCTGAAAGCGGGCGAAACCGGCCGCCGGCTCCAGGCCGAGCTCGGCGGCGAGCAGGACGTTGTTTCCGAACCGCTCGTGGCGGTCGAGCGGAAGGTGCGAGGAGTACACGGCCAGGTCCTCCTCGACCAGAAGCTTCATGCGTTCGTACGCCACGCCACGCACTGGCTCAATCCCGCTCCAGAACATCCCATGGTGTACGATCATGAGGTTCGCCCCCTCGCGCACTGCACTAGCGACGCTGAGCGAAGAAAAGTCCACCGCGGCAGCGACCTTGACCACTGATCCGGCGTTGCCGACCTGAAGGCCGTTCAGCGCGTTCGGGTAGTCAGGAATCCGCTTCGTTTCGAGCAGATCGTCCATGTACTGGACCAGTTCGCCGAGGCTCACTCCGCTCATCGGCTAGACCGAGCCGATATCACATTTCTGCCAAGCATAACTGAGCTGAACCCATTCGATTCCTGATCCCACAGAGCTGTGGAGAAGCCTCGGCGAGCGGACAGGTCGGCTGGTGTAAATAGATGCAGAAGAATCACTTAGCAGAGATGTGGAAATATCCGCCTACAACGGCTCTTCGGTGGTAAGGCCGACCGCGTCGAGGATTCGCTCGAAGTCCTCGTGTGAATAAAAGCGGATCGTCAGGTCGCCGCGACCGTTACCGTCCGCGGAGATTTTCACGTCAGTTTGGAGGTGCTTCCGCAGCCTGTCCTCGACGCTTTTTGTGAATGCGTTATCGGCAGCCGGAGTTCCCTGTTTTTGTTTTTTCGGTCGTTTTGTCGCAGTTCGAACGGTGGCCTCGACCTGCCGAACATTCAGTCGCTTTTCGATGATGTTTCGCGCGGCCGCGAGAATCTGGGTGTCGTCCTTTAGAGCCAGGAGCGCCCTGACGTGGCCAGTCGTGAGCTCACCCTTCTGGACCATTTCGCGGACTTCCTGCGGGAGATCGAGGAGGCGAAGAAGGTTGGCGACGGTCGATCGGTCCTTTCCAACCAGCTCCGCTACCTGGGTCTGGCTCATCGAAAAATCGACGGTCAGCTTCTTGTACCCTTCCGCTTCTTCGATCGGGTTGAGGTCGGCGCGTTGAAGATTCTCGATGAGGGCGAGCGCGAGCAGCGTCGAGTCGTCGACGTCCTTCACAAGGGCGGGAAGATCCTTCCAACCCAGGGCCGTGGCCGCGCGGAACCTCCGCTCCCCTGCGATCAGCTCATAGCCGCGCCCTGCCTGCGACGTTCGAACGGTGACCGGCTGCAGCATGCCGTGGGTGCTGAGGCTTTGCTGCAGCTCTGCCAGGTCCTGCGGGGCAAAAACTTTTCGTGGCTGGAGCGGATTCGGCTTGATGTCGGAGATTGCGATCCGCCGCAGGCCGTC
>JBPCJJ010000028.1:0-16144 GCA_051005405.1 Gemmatimonadaceae bacterium
TTCGGCGGCACCAGCGATGTCGAGGAAAAGGACGAGCTGGTGATCTTCCTCACGCCCACGATCATCGTGGGAGCCCGGACCGCTACCCCTTAGGGATGTACGAAGCGTTCTACGGCCTTCAGGAGCGCCCGTTCTCCCTCACGCCGAATCCGCGCTACGTCTTCTACTCCGACAGATATCGGAAAGCGCTCGATGAAGTCACGTACGGGATCGACCGCAAGGAGGGCTTCATGCTCTTGAGCGGGCTCCCGGGTACGGGCAAGACGACTCTGTCCCGCGATCTCCTCGAGAAGCTCGATCCGGACAGGCACTGCTCGGCGCTGATATTCAATCCGTTCCTGAACGGATCGGAGATGCTGCAGTCGCTGCTCACGGAGTTCGGAATAGAATACCCGCGGCACGCGCCGAAGAACGAGCTGCTGAAGCGGCTGAACAGCTTCATCCTCGACCAGCTCAACCTCGGCAAGACCTGCGTCGCCATCTTCGACGAGGCGCAGCACCTGTCATCGGAATTTCTGGAGCAGATCCGCGTCCTGTCGAATCTCGAGACCGCCGACGAGAAGCTGATTCAAATCGTCCTAGTCGGGCAGCCGGAGCTGCTGCAGCGGCTGAAGATGCCCGGGATGGCGCAGCTGAGCCAGCGCGTGTCGGTGCGATCCGCCTTGACGCACATGGATTCCGAAGAGACCAGGCGCTACATCTACCACCGCCTGAACGTCGCGGGCGCGAAAGGAAGTCTCGAGTTCACCAAACCCGCGATCGAGCACATCTATAAAGCGTCGCAAGGTATTCCACGGCGCATCAACGCCATCTGCGATCAGTCGCTGCTCGCCGGATTCGTCGCACAGACGCAGAAGATCGGCGTTCCGGAAGTGAAGCAGGCAGTCGCGTCGCTGCGCGGCGACGAAGCCGATCCCACTCCACAGCTACGCCAGCGCCGGATGCGGATCGCGATGACGATCGGCGTGGTGCTGATTCTCGTCACGCTCGTTCTGGCATCGCTCGTGGCGCTGCACGCGGCGGGCATGATAGTCGTTCCGGGACTGCCTCCCGCATGAGTCTCATCGCCGACGCGCTGAAGGCAGCGGAGAGGAACAAGGCGCAGCGGCTCCCGCCGCCGCCGCCACGCGCGCAGCCCGAGGGATACTTCCCCATCCGTCTTCCCGCGCGCGGGCGAGGTGAGCCGATCGTGTCACCGACGGTCATCGCGATCGCCGTCGCCGTCGCCGCGATCGCACTCGTGGCGCTCGTGCTCGTGTTCAGTCCGTCGAGACGAAAGGGGCCGCCCACCGTCGCGACCGCTGCATCCGCGCTCGCATTCGATTCCGCGGCCAGCACCATCGTGCTCGACACTCCGGGAGATCGTTCCAACGTTGGTCTGACGAACCCCGACCTCGGCTCGCCGATACCCGCGCTCGAGCTCGATGAATACGACGTTTCGGCCGACGAGCCAGCGCCTCCTCCGCGGCGGGCGGCCTCGCGGCCCAGCGCGCCAGTGGCGGACGATCCGGCGAGCTCCGGCGAGCCGCTGCCATCCATCTTCTCCCCGAGATCCGGCGCCCCTTCGCCGCGGCCCGGCCGGCTCGAGATAACCGTGGACCGGCCGATACAATCTTCGCCCGGCAGCGGACTGTTCGAGCAAGGGCTCGCAGCACAGCGCCGGGGCGACTACACGGGAGCGAAAAACTTCTACCTGCAGGCCACATACCTGGCGCCGAGAAACCCGGAGCTGTTCAATAATCTCGGCACGGTGTACCGTGCGCTCCGCGACCTCCCCGCGGCCGAGGCCGCGTATCGCAACGCGACTGAGGTGGACAGCAGGTTCGCCCCGGCGTGGAGCAATCTCGGGGTGGTGCTGGGGCAACAGGGGCGATCACGCGAAGCAATCACCGCGTTGCAGGAAGCGGTGCGGCTCGACCCGTCGAACGCGGCCCCGAAGGTGAATCTCGCGATCCAGCTGCACGCGACCGGGATGTTGCCAAACGCGCGCACCCTGCTCCAGGAGGCCATTGCGCTCGATCCGGGGCTCGCGGAAGCCCACTACGAGCTCGGCCGGCTGCTCGAGAAGCAGGGGGAGAGGACAGCCGCTATTATTGAATATCAGCAGTTTTTGGCCGCTGCGGGCGGCCGGTTCCCCGAGTTGGAACTGGCAGTCCGAAGTCGCTTGAGGAGGTTGTCACCATGAGGCGAGTGCTCTTGCTGGCAGTAGTCGTGGGGGCGTGCGCGCCGTCAATCCGGCCGATTCCCCGGACGCAGCCCGCTCCGATCGATGAGCTGCCTCCGCTCGCCGTCGAAGAGGTCAGCGTGATCGTCGCCACGCCGCAGGGCGCTCCCCCGCCAGCGGAGCAGCCGCTCGTGACTCTGAATGCCTCACAAGCTGACGTGCGCGTACTCATCCCCGCGCTCGCGCAGATCGCGGGCGTCAGCGTCGTCATGGATTCCACAGTTCGCGGCACCGTGGCGGTGCGGTTCGAGAACGTGCCAGCGATCGATGCGCTACGGACGGTGATCGAGTTCGCCGGTCTGGGCATCGAAGGTCCGCCCGAGTCGCCGTGGCCGCCCGCGCTGTTTCATCAGTATCCGATAAACATCAACGTCGCCGACGCGGGCGTGATTCGCGCGCGGTTTGGCGTGAGCCGGAAGCTCGCGGAGTGGATAGTCTCGTCGAGGGAAATCGAGATCCCCGAGCGTAGATAGCGGAGTGCAGACGAAAAAAAACCCGCGAGCGTCGAGCTCGCGGGTTTTTTTCTTAACTTCGGCGGAATCTTGCGGCTGCCCCGCTACTGAACGACCACCGCCAGGTACAGCGTGTCGGTCCCAATGATCCTGAACAGCCCGGTGGACGACACGCCGTCGTCCAGAACAACGTCGACCTGATCCCGTTCCGTGCCGCTAAGGCCGGACACTTTGATGCCGAGATAGGTCCCTCCTGTGCCGACAACAGGCGTCGTCATCAGTGAGGTTAGCACCTTGCCCCCGTAACCCGTCTCGAAGTCGGCGTCGGCCGGCTCGATGTCGCGGACGAAGTACGGCCCGCGCCAGCGCGATACGTGCCGCGTGGTGTAGCTCGTGCCGTTTACGAGATCGACATCCGACTCAGCAATCGCGTTGGAAAGCTGGTTGATGGACTTGGGGTACCTTCGGACGTCGGCGACGAACGCCTGAACGCCGGTCTGGACGGCTTTCAGATCCTCCGAAACGCGGCCCGCATCGCCTTTCGTGAGCTGACTCGTCAAGGCCGGCACCAGTACCGCCGCCACGACCGCAATGATCGCCAAGGTGACGAGTACTTCCGGGAGCGTCAATCCGGCTCGTTTTCTTTTCATCTCTCGCCCAGTTGAGGATATCGAGCGCTACTGCACTACCGCCGCGAAATACAGCGCTTCCACGGTACCGCTGTTCCGAAGCAGTCCGGTGCTTGACACGCCGTCGTCGAGCAGCTGGTCGATCGCCGTGATCTCGCCCTCAGTAAAGCCTTTGAGGTGAACCACAACGTGATCTACGCTGTTGAGCTTCTCCTTGAGAAACGCCGTCCGAATGTTCCCGCGAAAGCCGGTCCTGAGGGAGTCAGCGTCCGTAGCCACGTCGCGAACAAAATACGGCCCGCGCCAGGCGTTGACATGATCGCTCGTATAGCTGGTGCCTGCAACGAGATCAACATCTGTAGTCGTATTGATCACATTCGCCAGCTGCCTGATGCTGTTTGGATACCGGCGAACGTCAGCCGAGAACGCGTTGATCCCCGTTTGCACGGCCTTGAGATCCTCGGATACCCGGCCGGCGTCACCCTTCGATATCTGGCTGGTGAGCGCTGGCACCAGAACCGCGGCGATGACAGCCACGATCGCGAGTGTTACCAGAACTTCGGGAAGGGTGAGACCGCGGCGCATGCTGTTTCGAATCATTTCCGATCGCTCCGTAAATGGCAGGTTGTAGTTATTGAACGGGCAGCGGATAAAACGCACCAACCAGGGTTGGCTCTGTTCTAAAGAGTCCGGTTGTGCTCACGCCGTCATCAATGATTCCGTCAATGCGGTCGAGCTGGGACTGATCAAGTCCCGTGACGGCGACACGCACGTACGGCGTAGTCGCATCAATCGTGGTACTGGAACTGAAGGTACCGCTTATATGAGCGTCGAATCCGGTGACGATCGACGTGTCCGTCGCGGGAATCGACTTGACCATGTAGGACCCCCGCCAGCGATTTACCTGCGCGGTCGTATACACACCGAGCGTAAGCCCCCCACCAAGGCGGTTGCTCGTGGCGTTGAACGCGGTCGTGTTGACCTTCAGCGTCAGCTGATTGATCGTCATGGGATATCGACGCACGTCCGAGACGAAGGCACCCATCCCCGTCTGAATGGATTTAAGGTCTTCGGCCACCCGGCCAGCGTCTCCCTTGGGGAGCTGCCCGGTAAGGGCCGGAATCATGATCGCCGCCATGACGGCGATGATTGCCAGCGTCACCAGCACTTCGGGCAAAGTCAAACCCGGCCGCCTCGGCGAGGTCAGTGGGTCGCTAATAATGGATTCCTGAGCGTTGGCTGTGTTGTGTTTCACGACGATAATATCGCCCGGCTGCATAACACTGCTGTTACATTCAACACCGGCCCCGTAACGGAAGGCGCCTCCGACACCCTAACCTATTGTTGCTTAACCTCTTAGGCCTACCGGGCCTGCACGATGGCCAGAGTGGGAAAAGGCTGCCCCTCACCGGCAAGCCGGCCGCGGTGCTTGGCTATGTCGCCGTCATGGGGCCAACCCCTCGTGAGACTCTGGTGGCACTGCTGTGGAGCGACAGCGGGGACACTCGGGCGCGGAACGCGTTCAGGCAAACTCTTCATCGGCTCAAATCAATCGCGGGCCAGCCGCTGCTCAGCGACTCCCGGGACACCGTATCGCTGTCCTCCGAGGTCGAGGTCGACACCAACCTGTTTCAAGCGGCGATTAAAAGCGGGCGGTGGACCGATGCGATCGCTCTGTATGGCGGCGAATTCCTCCAGGGTCTGGTTGCCGGGGAGCAGGGATTCGACGAGTGGGCGGACGGCGAGCGCCGCCGGCTGGGCGCCGCGTATGTCGGTGTACTCGAGCGCGCGGCCGCGCAGGCGGCGGAGAGTGGGGATTCGGCGGCCGCGCTCGACTATGCTCGCAGGATTATCACCATCGACCCGTTGAATGCGGCGGCTTGCGCCAGGGAAGTTCGGATCCTCATTGGAGCGGGTAGGCGTGACGAGGCGGTGTTGCTGGCGGAGCTCCACGCCGACGTCCTCTCCCGCGAAGTGGGCGAAGCAGCGGCGGAGCCGCTACGGCAGCTCGCGGTGCGCACCCGCGCCAGCGCCACGCCATCGGCGCAGCGCGCTGAAAGGAGAGACACGCGCGGGCCTCCGCAGTTTATCGGGCGCAACGCGGAGCTCGCCCAACTCCTGGCACTTTGGCGATCCACGGAGGAGGAACAGGGCGGCCTGGCCCTCATCACGGGTCCCGGCGGCATCGGGAAGTCCCGCTTGCTGGCGGAGTTCACCCAGCGCGCGCGGCCGCTCGGAACGATGCGTGTCGCATCCGGCAAGGAGCGCGGGGAATGGGACATCCCGTACGCGGGAATTGCTGACGCGTTGCGCGTGTTGGTGCGCGCGCCAGCGGCGGCCGGCGCAAGCAAGCATCTACTGGTAGAGGCGGCGCGTCTTCTTCCGGAGTTGCGCGACAGGTTCGACCTGCCGGATCCCGCTCCCCTGCGAGACGACGCCGAGCTGCTGCGTTTTTTCGAGGGAGTTTCGGCATTCATTGAAGCGGTAGCGTACGACGAGCCGCTGTATATCCAGGTTGACGACTTCCAGCGTGCTTCAGCCCGGTCCACGCAGCTCGCCGCATACCTCGCCGATCGCCTGTCGGGCGCGCCCGTCGTGTTCGCCTATGCGCTGCGGATCGGGGAGCCCGGGGAAGAACTTCCCACCCACGTTACCGCGTTCATGCAGCGGGCCGCGTCCCGCGCGGCCGGGGCTGCAGGCGAAACGATCATCATACATGTTCCCCCGCTTTCAGATGAAGAGCTCGCGGAGCTTGGCCGCGCGGTCATCGGCGGTCCCGATGAATCGCGGCGCTCTCTGCTCGAAGCGGCTGCGGGAAGTCCGGGAAAACTGCTCGCGCTGAGCCGCGGCGAGTTGCCACGTTCGGGAATCGCGCTTGTCCCCCTGCGCACGATACTGCGGGAGCGGCTCGCGCAGGCCACGCAGCACGAGCGGCGCGTGTTCGTCGCGGCCTCCTTTTACGGCCGCGCAACGCCGCTCCGACTCGTAGCGGCCGCCGCGCATCTGAGCGAACCCGCCGCGTACGAGGCCGCGCTGGCGCTAGAGGAAGCCGATCTCCTCGTGCAGGACGGCCCGGGAATCGCGCCCGCACACCCCGACTCGCTCGAACTCGCCGTGGAAGGGAGCGGCCCAGCCGGGAGTGCGTTGCTCGCCGGTTGGGCTGCCGACGCTTTGGCCGCCGAGCCGGATGCGGAAGCCGCGGATCTGGCGCGACTGTACGTACTGTCGGGACGGGGAGACGACGCCGCACCCCACGTGCGTGTGGCGGCCATGCTGGCGGCCGTCAATGGCTCGACCGACGCGGCCGTCTCGCTGCTTCAACGCGCTCTCGCTCTCCCGATGGAAGAAACCTCGCGACAGCAACTCGAACGGTTGCTTCGCGCTCTTGGCGTCGGGCCTCTTCTCATTGGTGGCGGAGGCCCCTCTGGCCCCACAACACCGCCGGCCTCCGCGCGCGATCCCGACACGTCCGCGCAGCCACTCGCTCCAGTTCGTGAAAGGGCGTGGGCGTACGTGTCCGAGCTTCCGCGTCGGTTTCCATGGGCGACGACTGCAACCGCCATCCTCTTGATCCTCGCCGCCACGATCCGCGTGCAGGGTGCGCTCGGCGGCAGAGCCGGAGCTGGCGCCTTTTTGTCGGACACCCTGCTCGTCACGGAGGGCGCTGGAGGCCGGGGATCGCTGGTCGTTCCGGTCACAGGGCAGCTTCTTCCGGCTCCCCGCATTGGCCCGCCGAGACCGCCCGATGTGCTCGACGAATGGCTACGCTCCATTGCGCCCCCATGGGTAAACCCCCGCCCTTCCCCCGACGGCCGATTCGCCGCGGTGGAGCGCGTAACGAGCACCGGCGCGAGCGTATTCCTGCTTACTCGCGATGGCCGCGACACGATTCCCATTGCCAACGCACCCGGAGAGTGGCTCGGCCTGGGTTGGTCACCGGACGGGTCGTGGATCCTCGCGCTCCGGGCCTTCAGAGATTTGGCGGCTCTGGACGTGGCCCACTTGTACGCTATCGAAGCGAAACGTGGTGGCAGGGTCGTTACGGTTGATACGGGCGCCAATCGTCTGGTGACCGAAGCGGCATGGTCACCGACCGGCGATCGCATCGGATGGACCGCGAGAAACCGGAGCACGCGGCAACAAGACATTTACGTCGCTGGCTTTGGGGAAGCCCCGGTGAACGTCAGCAGAGGCGCCGCGGAGGATTATGGAATTACCTGGTCACCCGACGGAACCGCGGTCGCCTTCACCTCGGAGCGGGACCGACGACCGCAGATATACTCGGTAAGGATCGAGCCAGAGCAACGCCTGATCCGCGTCACCCACTCTGATGCTTCGGACATGAATCCGGCCTTCTCCCCCGATGGCAGGCAGCTTGCCTTCGAATCGACTCGCGGTGGGCAGCTCGGCGTCTGGCTGACAACTGCTGTGGGCGGCGCGGCGCAACGTATCACTCCGCGCGATCGCGCGTTTGCTCTATTCGGATGGACCGCGCGCCCCCGGCGATTCATCCACAGCGTGGAGGTGAGCGGCCCGCGAATGGTGAGCGTCGGAGATACGTTCGTCGTGTCGGCCCAGGCTATCGATCAATTCGGAATCCCTTTCTCGGATCGCCTGTTGACGTGGGACGTCCCCAGTACTCGGGGCGCGCGGATCCAGGATCTTGACGAGGACCAGTATCCCAACCGCATTCGCCTGGTCGCGCGCGAGCTTGGCGCTGTCGCCATCACGGCGCGGGTCGCGGAATGGCGCGCGCGGCAGCTGTCGGTCACAATCACCCAGCCACCGGTGACGGGATTGAGCGATGACTTTGACGGCGTGCCGCTTCGCGCGCGCTGGCAGCTGCTCGGCCGGTCCACTCCGGTAGTTGTGCGTGGTGGCGGAAGGAACGGGACGGCTGGCCTCGCTCCGATGGGAAGCCGGCCATGGGCGAGCGGCGTACTGAGTCGCGACGTGCTGTTGCTGAAGCCAGGTCTGTCGCTGCGCGCTGCCGTGCGCGCGCCTTTTGCGGACGTAGGCGACGCACGCAGTTTCACGTTGGCGCTCGTGGATGACGACCCCACGCTCCCATCCGACTCACTTGCTCCCCAGCCCTTCAAAGTCGTGCACATAACGTGGGCAGGCGACGGCGACCGCCTGATTTATGGCGCCGGACGAGAAGCGACCAGCGAGCCGACTGACGCATCGGGCAGCGGCCCGAATCGCGATCTGTTAATAACCGTCGAGCGTGATGGGCGCGTAGCGTTTCTGGTCGATGGCAAGCTGCGATGGCGATCGACCGCCCGTTTGGTGGAAACGGCCGGACCGCACCGGCGCGTGCGTGTGTGGCTCGGAGGGATCAACACCGGCTCCGTCGTCACGTTCGACGACGTGAGCGCCGAAAGTCCCGAGCGATAGCATCATCCGCTGGCCGGTGGCTTTTGTGCGAACCGTTCGGGCTCGCAGACCCTGCCCACGTCCACAGCGATTTCAACAGGGTCCGTGGACTTGCTAAGCACGCTCCCGGGGTAGCGCTCCCTGGCGAGCACCGGAGATTTCGTGGCCTCGACGAAAGCAGCGACCGCAGACTGGCTTCGCGGACAGCGAGCGGACAATTCGAGAGCCGTCGCCCGCGCGGAACCGAAATCCCCCGCTCGTAGATAGAGGACCGGAAGGACGGAAGCCACGGCACGATCGAGATCCGCCACGCTCCGCCTGTCCGATGCGTCGCTACCCAACCGTGCGAGGTCGCGATTCCAGTCGAGATAGTAGCGGATCAGGTCTGCCCCCATCGCGTCCCGGCCTTGATTCGCGAATGACAGAGCCACTCGCATCACCAACGCGGGGTCGAGGCGAGGAATGCGAGGGGACGTTGCGCGGATGGAGTCCACCGGCGGCATTGCGGCGCGCAGCTGCGCCGCAGCGGAATCTATGAAGCCGGCGGCGAAGTAAATGCTCGCGCGCGTCGCATGGATATCCGTCAGCCCCGGATAAATTCGCAATGCCGTGTCCGTCTGCAGCAGCGCTTCAGCCAGCTTACCGTTGGCACTGAGCACGCCGGCGAGGACGAGCCGCGGCTCGATCCGTCGCGGCCCCAGCGCAACTTCCTCGCGCGCCGCGGCTTCAGCGCGCGCCGCGATCTCGGGCGATCCGTAGAACTGGCTCGCGCGAATCATTATACGGGTTCTCGCGGTGACCAAGCGATCGTTGTGCGGGTCTGCGGCGCGGGCTCGCTCTGCGGCGACCAGCGCTTGCTCGAGAGTAGGCGCAAGCTCGGCGACGAAATACGCGTCCTTGCGCAGCACCGGGTACTCCGACCGGATTCCACTGAGATACCGGCTGAAAAGGGCCACGCCCGACACCGCGTACGGCGATGTTGATTGCAACTGTGTTCGGAACAGCCGCAATGTTCCCGGGGACGTGTCCGCGCCAAGCTGTATCCCGCCGATGCGCCGCGCCTCCAGCAGCGGGGCAATCGAGTACGTCCAGGCAAGCATCGCCCCGACGAATACGGTAGCGGCCCCGATACCGACTGACTGCGCCCGCCATGGACGCACGCCGGATATCAGCACCAGGCGGGGCCCTCTGCGTGACCCGACGAAAGCGGCGACAGCAATCCAGATAGCCATCCCGGTCAGGTCGAAAAACCAAAACCAGAGGTAGACGAAGTATGCGACGTGAAGTCCATAGAGAATGGAGGCCTGCACATCGGTCAGAAGTCTCTCGCGTTGGCGTTGCCTGATAGTCGCGACAATCGCCACCCAAAGTGCCAGCAGCGCTCCCAGCCCGAGAAGCCCCGTCGTCCCCAGCGCCTCGAAGAAAGCGTTATGCGTGCGATCCCAGAGCAGGTCCTCCGTCAGGCCGTAGATGGCCGGGTCGAAGTGCTTCGACCAGACGATCTCGTGGTTCTCTGGTCCATAGCCAAGCACTGGGCGCTCGCTCGCGGCGAGAACAGCGGCGCGCCATTGCAGGCGGCGATCAACTCCTGTCGCGGTGGGCGCAATCGAGATGAACCGCTTGACCGTGTAGGGCATGCGCGGCCCGAGATCAGCGAGCGGCTGCCCGGGACGCATCGCGGCTACTACGCCCCCGATCGCCAACCCGACCGCGAGCGCAGCCATCGCCAGCGACCGCGCCCTGCCGGAAAGCCAAGAATACAGAATGGCGGCGGCGACAGCGCCAAACAGCAGCCCGAGCAGGCTGCTTCTATTGGTCGTGAGCCAGAGCACCCATAGCAGCGGCAGGAGCGCTGCCATGCTGCTATACCGCCACCTCCCTCGCTCAGACGCGACCAGAAAGGCCGCGGTGGCTAGAGGGAAGAGAAGGTAGCCGCCGAAGATTCCATAATTCCCAATGGGCCCATTAGGCGGAGACGGGGAACCCTCCCACACGATTCCGAGCTCAACCTGATACCGCTGCAGGAGAGCGTACGCACACGCGAGCATTCCTACGGCCACGATCCCGCGAAGGTACCAGCGCCACTGAACGTCGCCGAACACGCTTCTCAGCAGGACGTACAGGAGCACCAGGTGAGCCCAGGTCCAGACGCCCCCGAGCCGTCCAAAGGTCCCGAACAAGCTTCTCTGCCAGGAAAATCCAAATGCCGCCGAGGCGGTCATGACGAGCAGCAGCGTTCCAAGAGCGGCAAGAATCCAATCCCTGCGCCCGAACCTCACCTCATCCGCGATGAGTGCACGAAGCAGAAAGCAGACGCCGGCAACCACGATAAGCGCGCGAAAGATGAAACCCCGCACCGAAACGAACGGAAAGAAGAAGCCCGGGACGAGGTATAACGGGACGCCGAGCGTCAGAAAAAGCGCGCCCCGCGTAGAATGGTCGAGCAATATTGCGGCGCCGGGCGTTCTCATGCCGAAAGGTGGGGATGGGCGCCGGAAAAGCGAAAGGCCGCCGATTTCCGAATCGGCGGCCTTTGCTGAGTTCGTGTCCTGAGCTATCAGGGCTTCGTGTACGGCGTTGTCAGGAAGTAGGTGAGGGATTGCTCAGTCCCCGATAGTGGCGCGTACCGGAGCAAGCCGGTCAGGGAATTGGCGGTTTCCGTTCCGTCGATGATGTCGTTCAACCGGCCGAAGTCCCCATCCGTGAGACCTTCCACAAGAACGGTGACATAGGGATTGGTTGGCAGGGTGGAGGCACCGTTGGAAACACACGTGCCAGCTTCTACCCCCTGAACTGTCGCAGAACAAATGCGCAAGGCTGAATAAACCTTGTACCCATTCGCGGTACGGAACGCTTGCTCCGTAAGCGCGGCCTGGTTAGTCGAAATGAGACTCCACTGGAGATACGGACCCTTCCAGTTCGAGACTTGCGTCGAACTGTAGGATGCCCCATCGAGCCCTACATCGCCTGTCTCGTCGATGGGATTGACCAGATCTTCGATGTCGCCGGGAAACTTTGGACGCACATTGTTCCCGAACACCTCGATCGCCGTTTTCACGCTGTTGAGGTCACTCACCATGCGCGCGGGATCGCCCGCCGTGACCTGCTTGGCCACAGCCGGAATGACGATAGCGGCGAGAACCGCCACCACGACGGTCGTAACAAGAATCTCCACCAGAGTGAATCCCTTCCGATAAACCTTTTTCATGCTTCCCCCTTCCCTCGTTGATTTCCGGTTATAACTCCGCGCACCGATCATACCCTGCCACGAGCCGACTGTTAAGAGGGGAGACGATAGCCCCCGGTCGTCACCCCGCCGTGACATTACACTCCACCTACGTTATACCAGTTTAGTAAACATGCTAGTACCAGGCTGTGAGCTGTGGCACGGACCAATCAGCACCCTTCGACCGGAAAATTATAGCGCAGTATTCCGTGCCCGCTGGACCCTGTTTCCACCCAGGTAACGGCTCCTGACGTAGGGCTGAACGCCCCCCCGTCGAACGCGGCATCGACGTGCTCGGCGACCCGCACATTGACCTCCGAGGTGGAGATCCGCAGAAACGCCCGGCCTCCCGTGAATTCGGTGCGGGTAAGGCCCGGGCTTATCGTCATCGCCCCGACCTGCATCCCCCCAGCTCCCGCCAACCCGCCGAAATAGGACCCTCGCCAACGCGCGGCGAAAAGTGCCTGGGCCACCGTAGCTCCGCAGCTGTTGGTCTGCGCCACGCCCCCTCCCCCGGGCAGCGCCTGAAGCTGCACCAGGCTGGAAGGATACCAGCCCACGTGGTTGCGATAGTTGCCGATTGCCTGGCGCAAGGAGCGAAGCTGGTTGACGAGGGCCGCCGCGTCCGCCGCCTGCGTCCGCCCCCGTAACCCCGGAACGAGCACCGCCGTCAGGATAGCGATGATCGCCATGGCGACGACTATCTCCAAGGCAGTAAGCCCCTTACGCGACGGGCCCGGCCTCGGACGCCCTGTCTTGCCGGAAGCTTCTACCTCAGCACCCACGGGTACGCATGGTATATGTGAGCGTGCCGCGGTTCGTGCCCGGAGTCCCCTCCGACCAACGGATTGTTCCGTCGTTATGACTGAGCTGGGCGTCGAACGCCTGGTCCACGATCTCCGCGACCGCGCGATCGACCTCCGAGACCAGGATGATGAGATTTGTCAGCCGGTTCCCGAGGTTGCCATAGCCGAGCTCGGGGTTCACGGTCGAGTTGCCAACCTTGAGCCCGATGGACTCCACGCGCTGCGCCAGGTACGGCCCGCGCCATTTGGCGGCGAACCAGGCGGTGCCCACCTGCGCGCCGCAAATGTCGGTCGTGGGGGCGGCTCCGGCCGGGGGCCGGGATTGCAGCTGAATGAGCGACGTCGGATACCTCTCTACATCCTCCCGGTACGCGTCGATCGCCTGGCGGATATTGTTGAGCGAATCTATGAGGCCGGATGCGCTGGCGTGATCGTACCGCGGGCGCACGGCCGGAATGATGATCGCCGCCAGGACCGCGAGAATCCCGATCGTCACCAGGATCTCGATGACGGTGAAGCCTCGACTTCGACCGTACGTTGGCTTCAGCATCCCGAGATCGCTATCCAGAAACGCATTAGCCCGGTGCCGACGGTGTACGTGACGGTCCCTGAAAGGCGCGAGGGCGCGTCACCGCCGTCGAAGGATATATCTACTTCGTCCGCTATTCCCGCGCTCATCCCCGAGACAATGATCTGAAGGTACTCGCCGCTGGCCACGTTGAGCTGGAGCGCGTCCTGCAGGAGCACGGACCGGCCAACCTCGATGCCCGCTGCCGGGATGGGATTGACCAGATATGGGCCACTCCAGCGGGCGATGTTGGCGGCGGGCAGCGTGCCGGCGCAAATGTCGGTGGAGGGCACACCGCCCGTGCCGGGCCGGGTGTAAAGCTGCCGCAGGTGTGAGGGGTACCTGCCAACAGTGTCGCGGTACCGGACGACCGCCCGGCGGACGTTGTTCAGATTATCCACGATGGCGCTGGCCTCCGCCATGTCCAGCCTAGCCTTTACTGGCGGCACGATGAGCGCGCTCAGCACGGCGACCAACAGGAACGCAATTAGTACCTCGAATAGCGACATCCCCTTCCCGTTCGCGAACAGTCCCCGCCCCGAGGTTCCGCTACCGCGACGACCGCGCGGGAGACGCATCAACAGCCGCGAACCGGCATGCGCCAGAAGACGACCGGGATCCTCCCGTCGGAGCCGGGGGATCCGGTCCATTGGATCGTCCCCGCGGCCTGGTCGTCCACGCCATCCACCAATCTGTCGAGCCGCTGGGCCGAAGCGGCCAGAACACTGAGTATCTGGATCTGGAGAACCCCCCGGCGCTGATCGCTCTCCGCCAGCGTGCCACCCGTATTGCTGGGCTCCCGGACCAGGACGTCGCTAACCGTGCCGATCCCGATCACGGTGCCCAGAGCATCGAGCGGGCGATGGAAGAAGGGGCCGTTGTCGCGCCAGGCGAGCGAATCGGCGGTCGTGTAGTTGTAGCTCCCCGCGGGCGCTCCCGTGAACGTACCCGACGCGCCGCAGCTCGTGCGGCAGCTTGCCAGCGCGGGATTGGCCGCAGGACATGTGCCTTGATAGTTGGTCGCCCGGTTGCCGTCTATCATGGTGGTCAAGTGGTTCAATCGGGCTGGCAGCCGCGTTATCAGCCGCTCGTACGCATAGACGGAGTCCACCAGAGTGACGAGAAAAGCGTAGCTGTCGTCAACCGCCCTGCGATCCCGGTACCCCGACAGAGAGACGACCACCGAGGAGGCGATGACCGCGATGATGGCGACCGCGAAAACCATCTCTACCAGCGTGAACGCCGGTCGTCGGCGCGGCGGCAGGCGCGGCGTCAACATCCGCCAATGGGAAAGGTCCAGAAAACCGGCTGCAGGATGCTATCCGAATTGGGGACGCCGCTGTATCTGACAGTGCCGGTGGTGCCCACCAAATCGCCGTCCACAAGCATCTCCATCTCGCGCAGATCCCACGCGAGGATGCTGTCTATTCGTATCTGCAGGAGGCCCCACTCCCTGTCCCGGGCGGCGCGGCTGGCGGCGGTGGTCGCCGGCGAGCGAACCAGAATGTCATGCACCATGCCTATCGGGATTCGAAATCCAACCCCTGCGGCGATGTCCCTTGTCCAGAACGGGCCGTTGTCGCGCCAGCCTGTCGGGTTGTCGGTGCCGCCGTCCTCCGCGTAGGTGCTGTTGTTGCACGACGTGAGGTCGGTCCCAACAATACTGTCCACAAGGTGGCGCAGCGCACCCGGGTAGCGGCCCCCCGACCTATCGCAAATGTTCACGGTGCAGATACCCGTTTGATTGGACGTAAGAGTGTCATACCGGTTGAGAACGGTCGTCAGCTCGCGCAGGATGGCGATGCTCTCCGTGACGCGCTTCTGGTCCTGGGTACTCGCGAAGCTGGGATAGACCACCGCGGCGAGTACGGCGAGGATGGCCACGGAAACAGCAATCTCGAGCAGCGTTCCGCCAGGTCGCGAACGGCGGGGAGACGCCTGCCGGCACGTCACTAACACGGCGAGTTGCGCCAGTACTGTACGGTCACGACTCCCTCAACAGGAGCTGACCATGTTACCGAGTCGCCCCCCGTCCCCGCTCTCACAAATTTCAACGCTACGGCGTCCGGCTCGGCAACGTCGTTGATCTCGATATACATGTGCTCCGTGACAGAAAGCGGGCGCACGAGTCGGTCATTCACCGCGCCGAAGCCGTTGGCCAGAATGAACGCTTTGTTGCTTCCGGGGGTCACCACCATGCGTGAACGATAAAACGGCCCATAATTCCTGGACTGGCCGTTCCAGACACCCGGGGCCGGATAAATGGACCCGCAGTTGGTGGAGTCCCCTGATACGAGAGGTATCTGGAGCTGAGAGATGAATTTCGGGTGGCGCTGCACAATGCCCATCATGAACGGGATTCTGGCAAGGATCAGGTCCAGCTCGTCCCTGGCGGCCACCGCGCGCACGCGCGAGTTCACGGCGGCCATCGCCGGAATCAGGATGGCGGCCCCGATCGCCAGGAGCGTAAGGGCGATGACGACCTCGAGCAGCGAAAATCCGCGCTTCAACAGCCGGTCACCGGAATCCGGTACGTGAGCGTCGGCTCGGTGTAGCGGACCATTCCCGCGGCGTAATCGACGGTACCATCGACCGAGCTTTCGACGCGATTGGCGATCTCGGGCTGGACATCCGACACGGTTACTACCAGTTCGCCCCGCCTTACGAGAACCGCGGGCGATTCGCCGCTCACCCGTGCAATCGCGTTCGAGATGGTCGCGGTTCCCGAGCGCATCCCCCCGGCCGAGATCGCCTGGTCGAGGTAGGGCCCCGCCCAGGCAGCAATTTGGGCTGCGGTCAGAGCGGGGGTGCTGCCGCACTGGCCGAGGCTGGAAACGTTAGCCTCCCCCGCGACCACCGTGCC
>JBPCJJ010000029.1:0-7072 GCA_051005405.1 Gemmatimonadaceae bacterium
GCTTCAGCTTGTTCCCGTACCAGCCGTGCGCGAGACGCCACGCCTGCTCGCATGAGATCGTCTCGCCTCGCGCGATGTCGTGCGCTTCGCACCACCGGTCCACGTGCTCTTCGTCACGGAAGAGTAGCATCGTGCTTCATGTGAAACCGATGTTGTCCCACCAGTTCCGCGCCGGAATGGCGAAGTGCACAATGCCCTCGGCCCGCGTCAGCTGGCTGTCGCGCACCTCGACCACCATCCGCTCGCCGCAATCGCCGCACGATGCGCTGATCACCGCGTCCTTGCCGAGCGCGGCGGCAATTCCGAGCGCGTCCCAGATACATATCCCCCAATAGCGTTTCCCTGCCGCGTCAACACGGAACCCGGACGGCACTGCGCAGAACGGATTCGCCGCCCAGATGTTGCCGTCGTTCGGCGCGAGAATCAGCACCTTGTTGGCAGCAAGATGATGCAACGCCGCGCGAACGTCGGCTTCCGGATGACCGATCGCCCGGGCGATTTCGGGAGCCTGCGGAACCCGTGCGGTCGCCGCAGCTTCCCGGAAAACGTGGATCCGAACGTCGCCGGCAAGCGCTTCGATGTCAGTAAACATCACACTCTCCGGCAGCGAGGAACCAGGCCCGCTATGGCACTCTTTCGTTGGCGGTCGGGAACGCCGGCGGCGGGCGCGTGCCGGCGATCTCGGCGTACGCGCCGGCCCAGAAATCGGGCGGCCCCTCGCTGTCCTGCACGCGATTCGTAACCGGCTTCACGCCCCGCTTGAGGTACGCGGCGATCGCACGCAGCTCGTGGTCGGACATGTGGCGGAACCCCATCCACGGCATCGGTGGCGCCAGATACTTCGGATTAGCCGGGAAATTCCCCTGGCCCGGTACGCTCGAAGTGATCTCGACGTCCGGCGTCTCCCCCGGCCTCAGTCCGTATCGCAAAGCGTTGAAGATCTGGCGCTCGCTGAATCGCCCGATGCCCGTCGCGTTGTCAGGGGTGATGTTGCGCGGGTAGGTCTTGAATGGCCCGATCTGAAAGATCTGGTCTTCCTTCATGGCGCCCGCGAGCCACCCCGCGGCCGCTGGATTGTCGTACCCTCCATGACAGTCACCACATGAGTGGTGGATCACGAGCAGCCGCCCTTCACGCACGAGCGCGTCCGCCGGCATCCCGGCGGCGGCGAGGTCGGTCTGGGTCGAAATGGCGGGCGTGGAGCACGCCATGATCAGGAACGCCATCGGAGCGAGTCGGACACAGCGCGGCAAAGCTCGTGACCAATGCGACATCGTTTCTCCTGTTTATTTGATTTCCAAAATGCCCATCATCCCGTGATCCTCGTGGTCCAGAATGTGACAGTGAAACATCCACTTCCCCGGATAATTCTCGTAGCGCACGATGAACCGCGCGCGTTGATGTTTGGGCACGTTGACCACGTCCTTCCAGCTGCGATAGGGCTCCGGCACCCCGTCGCGGTCGAGAACCTGGAACTGAAAGCCGTGCAGATGGAATGGGTGGTCGAGCCCAACGAGATTCTCCACCTCCCAGATCTCCGTCGCCCCGAGCGAAGCGCTCACGTCCACGCGGTTCATGTCCATCAGCATGCCATTGATCATTCCCTGCGTGAGCACCATGACGCGCGTCTCGGTCGCGTCCGCCATGTCGAGCGCCGGGATCGGCCGTAAAAGCTTTGGGAGCACGACCGGCGTCATCGCTGGCTGGTTCGTATACTGCAACCGCAGCAGATCGCGCGGCCGGTCCCAGTCGCCGGGGCGGGTTTGGGGGATGTAGCGGTCGTACGGCAGCGCCCGCAACACCGCGGCACTCCCCGGCTCTCCTGTGCCGCGCACCAGAAGCTCGACACGCTCGGCGCTCGCGAGCAGAATTTCGCTGACCTCGACGGGCCGTTCGAACAACCCACCGTCATTCCCGACGTGAAGCATGGTGTGCCCCGGCAGCGACAGCCGGTAATACCGCCCGGCCGAAGCGTTGATGACGCGCCAGCGCTGCACCTCTCCGCTCCGAATAGCGAGCGTGGGCATCACCTCGCCGTTCACGAACAGGACATCGCCTTCCCGCCCGTTCTCGAAATCAATGCGGCCCTGCAGCGAATGGAGCTCGGGCACGTCGAGTGAGCCGTCGGGCAAAAAACGGTTGTCGGAGAGAATCAGCAGCTTCTCTGTAAGTGATGCCGGCAATGGATCATCGGCGGCGCGGACGATCACGGCGCCATACAGCCCGCGCGCGACCTGGATACCGGTTTCGTGGTTTGGATGCGGGTGATACCAGTAAGTGCCGGCGCTTCCGGGACGAACCGTGAAGGCGTACTCGTACTCTTCGCCCGGGGCCACGGGATGAAACGGGCTTCCGTCAGAGTCGAACGGCAGGTGCAGCCCGTGCCAGTGAACCGTGGTCGCCTCGGGCAGC
This sequence comes from Gemmatimonadaceae bacterium, assembly GCA_051005405.1. Classification (GTDB taxonomy): domain Bacteria; phylum Gemmatimonadota; class Gemmatimonadetes; order Gemmatimonadales; family Gemmatimonadaceae; genus JACDCY01. The sequence goes on from JBPCJJ010000029.1 coordinate 2,413, forward strand.
TCATTTTTGAAGTGGACGATGACACGGTCTCCTTCGCGCACTTCCAGCGTCGGGCCCGGGATGCGGCCGTTGTAGCTGTACACATCCGTCGTGGTACCAGGTCTCAGAGACAGCCGTGCCGGCGTCGCGGTGAGCGTCACGTGGACGGTGTTGGGGAGCGACGACTCGTTCTGAAAAACCGGCGGCCCGACGGGAGTGGCGCCCGGCGCCAGCGTGACCGTTCCGGAAACGGCCGGAAGGGAGACCTTGGCGTGGGCATGCTCCTGCGCCGTTACCCACGTGGTGGGTACCGAAACGAGAAAGGCCCCGAACGCCAACATTCTACAAATCATCATGCATACCCTGGCTTGTGATTTAGCGGGTCATTACTTGGACGCGGGTCGTTGAGTCCGCGCAACGAATCGTGCGTCGGGTCCGCCGCGCGGAAGGACCCAGACAAGGCCGAACTTTAACAATGTACGGTTCTCGGAAATCCGTGCCAGTAGCGCGCGCAGTACCGGCGGCGTCCGCCCTCGCCGATTAGTATCGGGTCACGCGCTGTTTTCCTCCAGGATACGATCAATCATGGGATTGTGGCCTCCAGCAGCAGAGACAGGGGTTCGCCCGTTTCGGGATGTACCGGCTCGCGCAGCGACGTGATCAGATATCCGCTTTGCCGCAAGATATCCACCCACGATTCCACGGTACGAAAATACCAGGGCATCACATCGGTAAATCCGGGGCCGAATGCAGTGAACGTTTCGGTCCTCCAGCCATTGCGATACGGCGCGTCGCCTCGCGCCGTCCATGGGTGCACCGTCTGAATCACGAGTGCGCCGTCGGGAGCGAGACGTGCACGAAGCGTCTCCAGCGTCGGTGAGATGTCTTCTTCCAGGAGCGCGAAGTTGCAGGCGATGACGTCGTAACTACCGCCGCGCGACAGGGACTCCGTTGACAGCGCGGCGTAGGAACAGACATGGAAGGTTCCGCCGCCTGCGGCGCGCGCGCGTTCGACGAGTGCGGCCGACGCATCGATCCCCGTTATCTCGATACCATGGCCGGTCAATGCACGTACGAGCCATCCTTCCCCGCAACCCAGGTCCAGCACGCGCCGGGGACGCCGCTCAAGAATGGCGTGTACGATCGCCGCATCGGTTCCGAGGCGCCGGCTGGCGATAGCGCCGCCGCGTACCGCCTCCGTCCACGCAACCGCGTTTGCTTCCCAGCTATGGGTGAGCTGTGCCGTGCGATCTTCTTCGTTCACTTTGAATTCCTGGCCTTCGTACCAGCGAACCACATCAGCCTTTGCATCGACGGTCAGGTATCGGCATCCGATTCTCGATCTGAGGTCCATTGCGATGCCGGCCGGCAGCGCAACAAGCTGCTTCCAGATCCCCCTGCGTTCCCACCCTTTCGAAGCTCAACCCCCTACCACGCTACCGGGGTCCGCCGCCAAGCTCGATTCGCCAGACCGAGCTTCCATTCCAGATCTCACCCGGATACGCAATGAACCTCCCGGAAGAAAAAAAGATCGCATTACTACCTCCTGTGAGGCAGGAAAACGTGAAGCAGCTTGGGGTGCCACGTCATGCAGAGAGCCCAAGTGGACTTTAGCCCCGTTACCGCACGGCAACTGTATTTCGCTAGGACCGCGGCCGCGAGCGCTATCGCCGCGGGCGGAATTCGAAGTTCGAGGTTACGTACCGATGTCAACGTCGCCGTGATCCGCCGGCGATCCCGCCCAACACGCCCCGCAGAATCTGGCGGCCGATCTGGCTCCCGACCGTGCGCGCTGCCTGCTTTCCCATTGTCTCCACCATACCCTGGCGGCGCCCCGTGCCCCAGAGCAACTCCCCTAACGGCCCACGCGCCGGCGCGCGCGCGCCCGCCTTTGATGGAGCGGGCGGGGTCGCGGATGATTCCGCGGTTGCCACGCGCTTGCCGAGGATCTCGTAAGCCGATTCACGATTCACCCGTGAATCGTACCTGTCACCCACCGGGCTCCGCGCCCGCACCGTCGCGCGCTCTTCAGGCGTGATTGCACCGATTCTCGATCGCGGCGGAGCGATGAGCGTGCGCTGCACTGGCATCGGCACACCCTTCTCCTGCAGGGTCGACACGAGCGCCTCGCCGACGCCGAGCTGGGCGATGACCTCGGCGACATCCAGCTTCGGATTCGCAACGAAGGTTTCCGCGGCCGTGCGCACCGCCTTCTGGTCACGCGGAGTGTAAGCCCGCAACGCGTGCTGAATCCGGTTCCCGAGCTGGCCGAGGATTTCATTGGGCACGTCGTCCGGAAACTGCGAGCAGAAGTACACGCCGACGCCCTTGGACCGGATGATGCGCACAACCTGCTCGACTCGTTGCCGCAGCGATGGCGGAGCGTCGTCGAACAGCAAATGCGCTTCGTCAAAGCAGAACACCAGCTTCGGTTTATCGAGGTCGCCGACTTCGGGCAGCGTCTCGAACAGCTCCGACAGCAGCCAGAGCAGGAAGCTGGAGTACAGCCGTGGCTTGAGTATGAGCTGGTCCGCGGCGAGGATGTTGATGACGCCGCGGCCGTTGAGATCGGTGCGCAGCAGATCGCCAAGCTCCAGCGCGGGCTCGCCGAACAGCTCTTCGCCGCCTTCGCGCTCGAGCGACAGCAGAGATCGCTGAATCGCAGCGACCGACTGCGTGCTCACCAGTCCGTACTCGGTAGAAATCTCCTTGCGGTTCTCGGCGACGAACTTGAGTAGCGCGCGCAGGTCGTCGAGGTCGAGCAGCAGCAGGCCCTGGTCGTCGGCGAGCTTGAAGACGATCTCGAGCATCCCCGACTGCACGGCGTTGAGCTCGAGGATCCGGCCGAGCAGGCTCGGACCGATCTCGCTGACGGTGGTCCGCACCGGGTGGCCCGATTTGCCGAGCACATCCCAAAACACCACCGGGTTGCCCTCGTGAGCGAAGTCCGGGATGCCTATCTCGGCGACGCGCTGCGTGACCTTTTCGCTGCTGGCGCCGGGCATCGCCAGCCCCGCAACATCGCCCTTCACGTCTGCCATGAACACTGGAACGCCGAGCCGGGAGAATCCCTCGGCCAGTACCATCAGCGAGACTGTCTTGCCGGTTCCGGTTGCGCCAGCCACGAGCCCGTGACGGTTGCCGTACTTGGCGAGCAGGTGGACGGCTTCCTCGCCCTTGCCGATGAGTATCTGGCTCACGGAGCCTCTTCTAAAGAATGACGAACGGTAACCTCCGCACGTGCCCGCACGTCTAACGTGCCTAGAAACTCGCGACGAAACTGCCAGTTTTCGCGGGCGGTCGTCGGCGTCCCCAGATTATGCGTCGTGCCGGCGGTGACCCATACCACCTCGTCTGCGAGATCGAAGATCGAGTTCATTTCGTGACCCGTCACCACGATAGCACATTCTTTTCCACGGAGCGAACGCAACGAGGCCGAGACCAACTCGGCGTCGAGCGGTGCCAGATCGCGCAACGGTTCATCGGCAAGCAGACAGTACGGCGCGATCAGCTCGACAGCCGCGAAAGACGCGCGCCGCCGTTCGCCACCAGACAGCGCTGGAGGACGCAGGTTGAGAAGCGGGCCGAGTCTGAACCGCTCGATTACTTCCTGGAGAACGGTGCTCCTCGACTGCCGGGCGATCGCACGGAGCTGCTCACCGAGCAGGAACGATGTAGAGAGCAGCGGCTGCTCCGCCGGGAAAAGGCATAATCCGGCTCGGGCAAGCTCGTGCAACCTCGGGCGCGCGTAGGTTCGACCGCGATAGGTAAGCACGCCGTGATCGGCGGATATCCATCCCGCGCAGATCTTCAGGAGAGTGCTCTTGCCGGCGCCGTTTCGGCCCACCAGAGCGGTGATCGATCCCCTGTGCGCGCTGAGCGAGGCAGATGTGAGAGCCCAAGTCGAGCCGAAGCGCTTTCCTATCGAGTCCGCCCGAAGTTCCGAGCTCAACGAGAGCCCGCTACTACGGCGGCGAGCATCAGCTCCAGCACCAGCGCCGTCACGGCACCAAGCATCACAACTGTCGAGGGCGCCACTCCAAGATTCGCTAAGAGGAGAAACTCCCGGCGGCGACGGGCCTCGATAGCGGCGAGGCCGGCGACCAGCAGCGCCATGAAAAATGTGATTGCCGGCGTAGTAGGAACAACCGGCGCCGAAGCGAGCAAGCTGAGCACGGCCAGGATCAGCCGCGCGCCGACCCATAACCAGGTCGCGCGGCGGATCAGTCCCACGGCGAAGAAGCGATCGGGCAACCAAAGGTCCAGCACAACCCCGATATGCGAGCCGCCCCGATTCTCCGCAATGGTTTGTCCAACGCGGACGCGGGAAAATGACGGTACTAGCCGATCCTCACGCCCGCGGGCCGCTGCAGTATTGGCCGTAAATATTGGCCGGTGTAGGAAGCTTCTGTTTCCGCCACGTCCTCTGGCGTCCCCGCCGCCACGACGCTCCCACCCCGCAGCCCACCCTCCGGCCCGAGATCCACAATCCAGTCCGCGGTCTTGATAACGTCGAGGTTGTGCTCGATCACCAGCACCGTGTTTCCACGATCAACCAGCCGGTGCAACACCTCCAACAGCATCCGGATGTCGGCGAAGTGCAGACCCGTCGTCGGCTCATCGAGGATGTAGAGCGTCCGCCCGGTGTCGCGCTTCGACAACTCCGACGCGAGCTTGATCC
>JBPCJJ010000030.1:0-10684 GCA_051005405.1 Gemmatimonadaceae bacterium
CGGTTTCAGCTCCACGGCGACCACGTACTGCCCCTCCCCCGGCGGCCGATGGCGCAGCAACAAGGATTTCCCGCGTCCGGACAGATCGCGGATGTCGCCGGTCGCATTCACCCCTATCAGCCGCGCGGAAGCGACGCGGTCGGGCGTGACGGCTGATTCGCTTGTCGGAAACGCGCTCGAAGTCTGGCCGACTACCTCGATCTCACTGCCACTCTCGACGAGGAACGCGTTAGGAATCAGCCAGAAATCATGCGCCGACAATGATCCTGCGGCCGCGAGGATCGCCGACGCGAGTCCGGTAGCCAGGTAAAAGCGGCGCGTGAGATTTGTTTGCATTGGACCAGGGGTTGACGTTAGGTGATGCTGGCTACGCACATTGCGACATCGCATAGCCATCGATGCATCGCGGGGGTCGATTTCATTGATAAGGCATGGTAATTCATCGTTGACGCCTTTCACCGCTGAATCCGCTATTTTTATAGAGCATAAAGCACGCAGCCAATGTGCGCTCGATACGCGCAAATTACCAGTTCGACCCTTCTCCCATGTTCTGCCTGAGCCTTAATCCGTGATCTGGAGTCGACGCGTGAATTGCTCCCTTCAATCTGGCCGCTCCCTCGTACTCCTGGGAGCTTGTCTCTGTCTGCCGCCGGTACTTGCCGCCCAGCAATCTCCGCCTACCGGTGTTTCGCGACCTGCCACGGCCATCCGGCCAGCTACCGATGACGAGCAAGCCGTCGCGCGTACCATCGCCGCGCTGTTCGCGGCGGCGGAAAGGAACGACCTCGCCGCTCTCGATACTCTCTACGCGGGAGAGAGGCTCACCGTCGTGGAAGGCGCCGGCATAAACCGGGGGTGGACAGACTACCGGGATCATCACCTGGCGCCAGAGCTTCGGGAGATGAAGAATTTCCGGTACCGCCCGTTCGAAATCGAGTCCCACGTAGCAGGCGACATGGGCTGGGCGATCTTTCGCTACGCTCTCCAAGCCGACGCCGGGGAGCGCAAGGTTGATGTCGTAGGACGCGGAACCGCAGTGCTCGAGCGCTCTGGGGGGCGCTGGATTATCCGCCACACCCAAACCTCGAGTCGCGCCCGGCGTCCGACAGATCCGCCCATGCCTACCATCCCCACGAACCCCTAGCGTCGGAATCATGTTCGTAACGCATCCGCAGCACGGCACCGACAAGGCCGTCCTGCGCGCCACGCTGGCTGAGCTGCCACTGAGAACAGTTAAGCCCGTGGCTCGCAGCTTCCGGCTGGCAGCTACCAGCTTGGCTATTCTATGTGGCAGTTCCATCACCTGCGGAACAAGTGATACTTTCTCCCCATGACCATCCCCCCGTACGAGCCGCCAATAGACATCGGATCCGCTAGACAGCTTCCCCCGCCACCGCGGCGGAGATTCAGAAAATGGATCGTGCTTTTCTTCGTGCTCTTCTTCGGGCTGATCCCGTGGCTCGTGGGCGCCGCGACCGACTGGCTCTGGTTCAGCGAGCTCGGATACGACACGATCTTCCTGACCGACCTCACGACGCGCGTGTCGCTGTTCGCCGTCGGCGGGCTCGTCACGTTCGCGTTCCTGTGGGGGAACCTCCGCCTCGCGCAGCGCGGCACAGTGACGCAGCCGATACTGCTGACTAATCCGCAGGGCCCGCCGGTGGACCTCGTGGCGATCATCGGCAAGCTGATGCTCCCGCTCTCGATGGTGCTGTCCTTTCTGTTCGCTGTCTCGCTCGCCGGACTCTGGCTCACTGTGTTGCAGGCGACGCACGGTGTGACGGTCGGGGCGACCGACCCGATCTTCGGCAGGGACATCGGCTATTACCTGTTCACTCTTCCGCTAGCCGCGGCCGCTCTCAACGTCTTCGTCTCGCTGACCGTCATCTCGCTTCTCGCGACCACAGCGATGTACTGGGTGCGCGGCGATCTGATTCTTCCGCCCAAGCGGCCGGCTGTCGAGCGTTCCGCGGCGATCCACCTCGGCGCGCTCCTGGCGCTCCTGTTCGTCCTCACCGCGATCCGGCTCTGGGCCGTTCGCATCCCCGCGCTCGTGTACTCCACGACCGGCCCGCTGTTCGGCGCGAGCTACACCGACACCCACGCAATGCTTCCGGCGCTCAACGTGTCGGCAGTTGCCGCGCTTCTGTCCGCCGCGCTCGTCATATGGGGAATGGTCAGGGGGAAGCTGGTCTGGTTCAGCACTGTCGCGATCGCGCTGTACTTCGCCGTCGCGATCCTCGGCCGCGGACTGTTTCCCTTCGCGATGCAGAAACTGCTGGTCGCGCCTAACGAGCTCGACCGCGAGACGCAGTATCTCGGTCACCACATCCAGGCCACGCGCCAGGCCTGGGGCCTCGACCGGGTGACGATTCGGGATCTTAGCGGCGAAGACCGGCTGTCCATGGCGGACATCACGGCGAACCCCGGAACGATCGAGAACGTCCGTCTGTGGGAGCGCGAACTGCTCGCGCAGACGTTCGGCTCGCTGCAGGAGATCAGGACGTACTACGATTTCGTCCAGGTGGACGACGACCGGTATATGATCGACGGCCGCTACCGCCAGGTGCACCTGTCGGCGCGGGAGCTGAACACCCGCTCGCTGCCTACCAAGACGTTCATCAACGAGCGGCTGACGTTCACGCACGGCATGGGCCTCACGATGGCGCCGGTGAACCAGGTGACGCAGGAAGGGCTACCGGTCCTCTTCATCAAGGATCTTCCGCCCACGTCGGTCGTTTCGCTCCAGGTCACCCGCCCGCAGATCTACTTCGGCGAGCTCACCGACAGCTACGTCTTCGTGAACACCGGCCAGCCGGAGTTCGACTATCCCTCCGGCGAAGCGAACATCTTCACCAATTACAAGGGAGAAGGCGGCGTTCCCATCTCGTCGCTGGCGAAGAAGCTGCTGTTCGCCTGGCACTTCCAGTCGCTCAAGCTGCTGCTCTCGAACGACGTGACCACGCAGAGCCGCGTGATGTACGACCGCGACATCCCGACCCGCGTGCGCAAGGCGCTCCCGTTCCTCTCGTTCGACGGCGACCCGTACCTCGTGCTGAGCGAGGCGGGCGAGCTCAAGTGGTTCGTGGACGCGTACACCGTCAGCAGCCGCTACCCGTACTCGCAGCCGCGCGCCGACGGCGTCAACTACATGCGCAACAGCGTCAAGCTCGTGATAGACGCCTACGACGGGAAGCTGACCGCGTACGTCTTCGATCCGGCGGACCCGCTCATCAGGACGTACGCGCGGATCTTCGACGGAATATTCCAGCCGCTGTCGGCGATGCCGGAAGACCTCAGGCGGCACGTGCGATATCCGACCGATCTGTTCGATGCGCAGACCTCGATGTTCACCACGTATCACATGATCGACGCGCACACCTTCTACCACCGCGAAGACCAGTGGCAGATGCCCCGCGTGGAGACCGCGGAGCGAGCGAACCCCTTCATGCGCCATGTGATCATGCGGCTGCCTGAGGAGCAGGAAGCGGAGTACATCTACATGAGCCCGTTCACCCCGCGCGGCAAGGACAACCTCGCGTCGTGGATGGTGGCCAGAAACGATGGCGAGCGGTATGGCGAGCTTATTGTGTACCGCTTTCCCAAGCAGTCGCTCGTGTTCGGGCCGCGGCAGATCATGAACCGGATCAACCAGGACACCGAGATCTCACGGCAGGTGACGCTCTGGGATCAGAGCGGCTCGGAGGTAATCAAGGGCGAGCTGCTGGTGATCCCCATCGAGGAGTCACTGATCTACGTGCAGCCTCTGTACACGCGGGCGCGCGGCGGATCGATCCCGGAGATGAAGCGCGTTATCGTCGCCTACCAGAACCATGTGGTGATGGAGGAAACGCTCGACCAGGGACTGGCGCGACTGTTCGGCGCCGAGGGTGATGCGCGCGCGGCACGCGCCGGTCGCGACGTATCAGGAGCGGCTGCGCCGGTGCCGGGACCGGCTCCCGCCGCAACGCCTGTAACTCCTGCCCCGGTTTCAGCGGCAGCGGCCACGCTCACGCAACGAGCGCAGCAGCACTACGATCGCGCTCTCGCGGCGCAGCGATCGGGTGATTGGGCGACTTACGGAGAAGAGATCAGGCGTCTCGGGGAGGTTCTCCGGCAGCTTCGGCCGTAGGAGCAGCGCGGGCGTCGGCCGCTCGCCGCGACGGGATCGAGAATGAAAAGATCGACTCTGTTTCGCTGAACTCCGCCCACGCCCGACCGCCAAGCGCCTTGGCGGTCGATCGAACGATGCTGAGCCCGAGTCCCGTGCCTTCGATTTCGCCGGCTTCTTCATGGCTGGCCCTGAAGAACCGCTCGAACAAGCGTTCTCGCTCTGCGGCGGGTACGCCGACCCCGTTGTCCACGACGCGAACCACTATCTGATTGTGGCCCTCTGCCCCCCGCTCCATCTCGGCTTCGATTCGTACCCAGCGGTCGGTCCTGGAGCGGTTGTGATACTTGATCGCGTTCGACACCAGGTTGGTGAGGCAGAGCTCGACCGCGGCCGCGCTGATCTCCACACCGGGCAAGCCCGACGCGATTTCAATCCGCACACCGTTCTGCTCCGCGAAGCTGCGAAGCTGCCGCGCGGCTTCAGCGACAGCATTCTTCAGGAAAACGTGTCGGGTATTTCGTGCGTCGTGATCCAGTCGCGAAAGCTCGACGAGGTTGTCCAGGGTGGCGCGCATCGTGGCGAGGTTGCGCGCCAGCAGACGGAGCATCTGCCCGCGCTCGGCCTCCGTCCCGACTTCACTCTCTCCCAGAATCTCGGCCGCGCCTATCGCGGCGCCCAGGCGGTTCTTCATCTCGTGGCTCAAAGCCTGGTTGAACCCTCGCAGCCTTTCTTCTCGTTCCTTGACGCGGGCTCGCAACAGCTCCTGGTAGTGCGTGACAGTGGCCTGCTGAATCACAGTCACGGCATTGAATAGCCTGTGCGCGCACACCAGCAAATCCGCATTATCGCATGGCTCATCCAGGTCGCGCACAGTGCGGGTCAGGAAAGCGAACATGATCCCGCCCAGGATCTCGAATTCCTTGAGGAGCTGGTATTCGTCGAACCCCTGGCCGTGGCGCAGCGCGCCGAGCTCCATAGCCTTGGCGATGACCGGCGCGTCGGCCGCAATGCTCATTGACGGATTCTCGATGCACGCGGCGATGCCGTCGACGAGGACAGGAACGTGATCGAGCAGGTCTTCCGACGGAAAGACCTTGTTAGGTTCGAGCGCGACGCGTTCGCTGATCCGCGTCAACCACCTGTTGATCAGGTCGAGACGGGCGGCTCGCATCTTGTCGGCCAGAACCTGCGCCAGCGGACAGTCTTCGAGTTGTTCCAGATCCCCTCCCCCGGATGCGCCCCCGGCTCAGTGCGAACCCCGACTATATCAAGAATCGTGCGGAGAGGGGCGAAGCGGAATCACCGCCGCACGGGTTCAGGCCGTTCTGGCGACCACGGCTCGCAGCCCGGCAGCGGGGATCATGAAATCGCCGAGCAGTCGCTCGTAGTCCTCGCGGATTCTACGGTAACACTCGCAGGAAAGTTCCTCGAGCCCCCGACGGTCCGTGATGTTGATCCGACCGCGCTTGTAGCGGATCAGCCCGGCAAGTTGCAGCGTCTGCGCGGCGACGGTCACGCCGGGCCGTCTCACGCCCAGCATCACGGCCAGGAATTCCTGCGTCAACGGCAGCTCCGGCGACTCCATGTTGTCGTGGGTCGTCAACAGCCATTTCGCGCACCGCTCCTCGAGCGAATGAAGCCGGTTGCACGCCGCCTGCTGCGACGCCTGGTTCAACACCGCAAGCGTGAACAGGTGAATGTTCGCTTTAAGTTGCGGCATCTCCCCTTCGAGCAGCTCGATGAAGTCGGCCGCGGAAATCCGTTTCGCCTCGCCGGCGACCTGCACGAGGACGCGCATCGGCTGCGTGTCGCTGCCGTGGAAAAGGGACAGGCCGGCCATGCCTTCACGCCCGATCACGCCGACTTCGATCGACATGTCGTCCGCTTTCATGTCGTTCACGATCGACAACAGGCCGCTCTGCGGGAAATACACGTAACGAACCGGCTCACCAGCGGTGATGAGGTCCTCGCGGACCTTGAGCGGCACCGTCGTCGCCCGCACGATGACCTTCTCGTACTCCTCGGGCGGCAATGACAACAAAAGGGAATTCCTTTCAGCGGAGCTCGCCTCGCCGTGCCGGCGGGGCTGCTGCGGTCGGGTCTGCATCGTCAACTCCCGTGCGCCAGCGCGGCGCGGTGGTGAACCACCCAGGAGAACGGCAAAGGGTACCATTGGTACCTTGCCCGATGTCGATTCTGAATGCCCGGACCGGGAGGCCCCAACACGGGCTCGGTCCGATATGAACTAATGTATCCAACGGACCGTCGAATAGCGACTGTTCCTAGCGTACAGTTCGTTTCCGGGTTGATGTCACCCTGGGGGGCGCTATGCCCGGCACCGTACGCCGCTGACATCGCGCGCAATCATGAGAATCCGGTCCTCCCCGTTCTCTGGCGGCAGGGGAACGAGCGTCCCCGCGAGCCACCCCTGATTGGAGTGTGTGGAGCGATACGCTACCTCGAACGGCGCGTGCTCGCCCGTGCAGGCAGCCTTGAGCTCGGCCGCCCACGCTCCTTGATGCTCGATATCGACTATGTCCCCGAATCTGCTGCCGACGATATCCCGGATCGGAAACGTCGTGCGATCCGCGAAGACCCCGCTCGCACCCTGAATGACGCCGTCGCAATCGAGCACCATGACGAGGTCCGACGCCGCATTCAGTATCGCGCGATGCCTGGCCTCCGACCTCCGGAGCGCGCCCAGTAGCTCCTGTTGCAACAGCAGGGCAAGAATCACCGTCGTCCCCTGGACTACGACGGTCAGCACCGCGAACGAGAGCGATGCCGAAGCGTTCGCGACGGGTCCGAATTGCGGTACCTCGATCGCTCCTGTCGCGTCTCCCAACGCGAGCGCGGCAAACCCGGCCCACGCCGCGACGGCGACCAGCGCTGCCTTGGGCCTGGTCAGCGACGCCGCCGCGGTAATGACCAACAGCAAGTAAAAAGCGCTCGCGATCCAATTGGCGCCGCCGACGTAAAAACAGACGCCGGTAAGCCACACGGCGTCGAGGCAATAAGACGCCGTCTCGATCCACTGCTTGCCCTCGGGGGACGAGGGCCGCTGGATAGCCCGCGACGCGATCCAGACGCCCGCAATCCACGGCACCAGCAGGGTCGGGACCTGCCACGGGAGGTAGCCGAGCACCGAAGCGACGGTTCCCACGACCAGGAATACACAGAGGTTGCCCAGGCGGCGGCGACTTACCGACGCTGGTCCGTATTCCGACGGGAGCAGGAGATGTTTTTGCGCCACTTTTATAAGGACTGCGATAAGCCCGTTAGGCAACATCCGCCGCGCTAGTACGGCAGTTGCTTACAGAACCACCAGAAGACTTTCACCACCGGAGGCGTGAGTGCGACTGGGTAGACGCAGCACCAACATCGACGACAGGCGCGGGATGCGGATGGGACCGGCCATGGGCGGCGGAATCGGCGGAATCGCCGTGCTGCTCATCGCCCTCTTTCTCGGCGTAGATCCCGGCGCCCTGCTCAACTCGGCGCCGCAAGGCGGGCCGGTCTCGCCGGCCGATTCGGCCGCGCTCGCGAACGACCCAAATCGCGACCGCGTGGCCGCTGTCCTCGGTGACACCGAAGACACCTGGAACGCGATCTTCCAGGCCAACGGTCGGACATACGAAGAGCCCAAGCTCGTGCTGTTCACCGGCATGACGGAGTCAGCCTGCGGCACGGGCCAGGCCGCCATGGGGCCATTTTACTGCCAGCTCGACCGCGACATTTACATCGACCTGAGCTTCTTCGATGACCTACGAACCCGGTTCGGCGCCGACGGGGACTTTGCGCAGGCGTATGTGATCGCGCATGAGGTCGGCCACCACGTGCAGAACCAGCTCGGCATCTCCGAGCGAACCGTCGCGCAGCGGCAGCGCGCGGGTGAAGCGGAATCCAACCGGCTATCCGTGATGCAGGAGCTGCAGGCCGACTGCTTCGCCGGGATCTGGGCCAACCACGCCAACCGTTCCCGGCAGATACTGGAGGCCGGCGACATCGAGGAAGGGCTCAACGCCGCCGCTGCGATCGGAGACGACCGGATCCAGCGCAAGACCCAGGGGCAGGTGGTCCCGGAGAGCTTCACCCACGGCAGCTCGGAGCAGCGCGTCCGCTGGTTCAAGCGCGGGATCGAGACGGGCAACGTCGAGCAGTGCGACACATTCAATGCGAGGGCTCTGTGACCGCCATGGCTGGGGAGTGACCCGGCCGGTGACAGCACTCGCCCGGGAGCCGGGCCTCGCGCATCTTGAAGCATGCTCGCGCCATTTCATTTCGCGTTTTTCGTAACAGATCTCGGGACCACACGCGCTTTCTACCGTGACGTGTTGGGATGCACCGAAGGGCGGAGCACGGACAAATGGGTGGATTTCGATTTCTTCGGCAACCAGATCTCCGCGCACGCATCGAGCGAGCTGACACCCGTGAAAAATTCCGGCACGGTGGACAGCGTCGCGGTACCGATGCCGCACTTCGGCGCGATCCTCCCGTGGGACCGATTCCAGGCGATCTCTGAGAGCATCCGCGCGGCACGTATCTCTTTCGTAATCGAGCCGACGACGCGATTCACAGGTGAGCCGGGCGAGCAGGCCACGATGTTCGTACTCGATCCCAGCGGCAACGCGCTCGAGTTCAAGAGCTTCAAGCACCCGGAGCACATCTTCACCGAATGAAGGGCGCTGCCGTGGCCATCGTCGGTGGCGGCGTGATCGGCGCCAGCGTTGCCTACCATCTCGCCCTGGCCGGCGTGCTCGACATCGTCGTGCTCGACCGCGGACAATCGCCGGGCTCCGGCAGCACGTCCCGCGCGGCAGGCGGATTCCGCGCGCAGTTTCACACGCCTGTAAACGTGCACCTCTCGCTGCTCTCGCGCTCCAAGCTCATGTCGTTCGCGGATGACACGGGCGTGGACCCGGGATACGATCGCGCCGGATACCTGTGGGTCGCGTCGACTGATGCGGAGATGGAGGCGCTGCGCAATGCGCTGGCAATGCAACAGGGTGAAGGGCTGGTCGAGGCGGGCGAGCTTTCGGTTGACGATATCCCCGGCGCAAACGCCGCCATCTCGCTCGAGAGCGTGGTGGGCGCGACGTACTGTCCGACAGATGGATTCATCAAGCCGATGGAGATTCTCCGGGGCTACCTCGCTGCCGCGGAGCGACTCGGAGCGCGGATACAGTGGGACACGCATGCCCTGTCAATGGAGCGTGATGCCAATGGACTCATCCGGCGGATCGGTACGAACCGCGGAGCGATTGACGTAGAGAAAGTCGTGAACGCCGCGGGCGCATGGGCCGCGCAGATCGCCGCGCTTGCCGGAATGGTTTTACCGGTTTCCCCTCGACGGAGGCAGGTGGCGGTCAGCGAGCCGACCGATGCCGTGACGGCGGGCATGCCGATGACCATCTTCACATGCGACGGATTTCATCTGCGCTCCCGGGACGGCCGCGCCGTGCTTTGCTGGCCAACGCCGGGAAGCGCTGACGATCCGTTTGATACGAGCGTCGACGACGAATGGCTGGAGCTGGTGTCGTCGAAGGCGAGAAAGCGCGTTCCCGCGTTGCGCGACGTCGCTTTCCCAATGGCCCGGTCTTACGCCGGGCTTTACGAGATGTCGCCCGACTTTCACGCGATACTTGGCGCTGCACCAGGCTGCCCCAACATGTTCCTCGCGAACGGGTCCTCGGGACACGGAGTCATGCATGCACCCGCAATCGGCCACCTGCTCGCCGAGATTATCACGGGCATGCCGACAACGTTCGATGTGAGCGCGCTCCGGCCGGCGAGATTCGCCGAATGCGCCCCGAATCCGCACTCTTGGATTCTGTGACGGTGGGTTATTCTACGAGCACCACCCGCACCGGAGACCTACGTGAACCGCATCGCCCAGATTGATACCAACCTCGGCACCTTCAAAGTCGAGCTGTTCGAGGATCGCGCGCCCAAGACCACTAAAAACTTTATCGACCTCGCCGAGAAGGGCTTTTACAACGGCGTGATCTTTCACCGCGTGATCAAGGGTTTCATGATCCAGGGCGGTGATCCCAAGGGTACCGGCACAGGCGGACCGGGTTACATGATCCCCGACGAATTCCACCCCGAGCTCACGCACGATGGCGCGGGCGTGCTTTCGATGGCGAACGCCGGGCCGAACAGCGGTGGCTCTCAGTTCTTCATCACGCTGGCCGCGACCGCGTGGCTCGACGGCAAGCACGCCGTGTTCGGCAAGGTCGTGGACGGCATGGACATCATCGAAGCGATCGGCGTGGCCCCGACTGCTCCGGGCGATCGCCCGAAGACGAACGTCGTAATGGAGAAGGTGACGATCGGCGGGTAGGACGTCGCCTGGACGTGCTCTGGCTTTGGGTCGTTCCAAGGGGGCGTCTTAGCGAGCGCAGTTTGCTCGCGTAGCCCCCGCGAACGACCCAAAGTCAGAGCACGTTCACGCGATTGCCTAGACTACTCGCTCCAGTCGGACTTCGACGTGCGATCGTACCCGTGTCTCACGTACGGGCGCATAGTATCGAAATCGCGATCCTTGTCCTTCCATCCCCTGCGAAGATC
>JBPCJJ010000031.1:0-37380 GCA_051005405.1 Gemmatimonadaceae bacterium
CTGCTGATTCTGGACGAGCCGACCCATGGGCTGGATCCGGTATGGACGCAGCGGTTCCGCGACATCGTAAACGACCTGCGCGATCCGGGCCGGACGATGATCATCGCCTCGCACAATCTCGACGAGCTGCAGCGGCTCACCGACCGCGTTGCGATCATCGACCACGGGAGGCTGCAGCGGGTGGTTGGCACCGGCTCGCTCGATCAGACTCCGAGCGGAGCGCTGACGTACCGGATCTCCGTGGCGTCGGGGGCGGACCATTTTGCGAAGGCATTTCCCGGGGCCGTGTCCACGGGGCGCGGCGAGTTCGAGGTGGTGGTGGCGGACTTGGCCGGGCTCAACCGGAAGTTGGGCGAGCTTATGTCCGAGGGTGCCGTAGTTGCGGCGGTCGTGCCCACGCGGTCGGTGCTCGAGCAGCAGTTCCGGGAAGCGGTAGGAGAGTCGTCATGAAGCGAAGCCAGATCATCGCCTATATGCCATGGCAGCTCTGGGATTTCGCCCTCGATCGGGGAATCGCCGTGCTGCTCACGGCCGGGTTGATGGCCATGTCCATCGTGTGGCCGGGGCATATCGCGCTCAGCGCGATGATGCCGCCCGAAGCGGTGACCCTGGAACTGCTCAAGGTCGCGGTGGCGCAGACCGTCTCAATTATGGTCGTAATCGCAGCCAGTGGAATGGTCGCCAACGACCGGGTCGGCGGCTTCTACAGGTTCCTGTTCTCGAAGCCCGTCCGGCAACCCGTGTATTACGGAATGCAGTTCTTCGTCACGCTTGTGGGCGTGTTGGCCGTTGGACTGATCCTGTTGTCCGTTTTCTGGATCCTTGTCGGCTGGGCCTCCCCCGCGGTTCCGCTCGCGATGATCGTGGTGACGTACCTCGCGCTTGGCGGTACGATCTTTTTTTTCTCGACATTCACCCGGCTCGACTGGGCGATGCTCGTGTTGTTGTGGGGGGCGAGCGCTCTCTCTCGCACCATCTTCGCTGACAGCGCGTGGTACCAGGCGGCCAAGTGGGTGCTTCCGCCCGTGCATCACCTCGACAAGCTGCGCAACGCGCTGTTCGCCGGCACGCCGATTGACGTCGGTGGAGTCGTGTGGCTCGTCGGCTACGGGATGCTGTTCTTCGCCGCCGGGCTGTTCGTGCTCCAGAGGAAGGCGATAGCAGAGTGACCTCCGCCGGCGTGACACGCGCCGTGCTCGGTAACGGCCTCACGGTGCTCGTAAAGTCCAACCCCGAATCCGAGGTCGTCGCGATCGTCACGCACGTGAAAGCCGGTTACTTCGACGAGACGGACGACGTCGTGGGCATCTCGCACGCGCTCGAGCACATGTTCTTCAAGGGCACTCCCACCCGCGGCGTTGGCGAGATCGCGCGCCAGACCAAGGCAAGCGGCGGATATCTCAACGCGCACACGATCTACGATCATACCAGCTACTACACGGTTCTCCCCGCCGCCGCGTTCGCGAAGGGGCTGGTCATTCAGTCCGATGCGTACCGGAACGCGTTGATCGACGAAGCCGAGCTCGCGCGGGAGCTCGAGGTCATCATCCAGGAAGCGAAGCGCAAGGAAGACAACCCTGGCGCGATGGTCACCGAAAGCCTGTACGCCCTGCTACACGACACCCACCGGATGCGCCGGTGGCGGATCGGTGAGGAAACGGGGCTCCGCGGCCTGACCCGCGCGCGGATGATGGATTTCTACCATTCCTTCTACCGGCCGGCCAATACGATTCTCGCCATTGCGGGAGGGGTGGATCCGGACGCGGCGCTCGCCGCGGTAGAGCTCGCGTACGGCGACATGCCGGCTGGAGAGGTTTCGCGCGATCGCGGCCCCCCGGAGTCGGCGTCGCCCGGATTTCGCTACCGGGAGATGGCTGGCGACGTCGCGCGGACCCAGCTCGCGATGGGGTGGCGCACGGCGCCGCTGGCCGACGCGGTGACGCCCGCGCTGGATCTCGCCGCTATGCTGCTCTCCGCAGGGCGAGCGTCGCGACTTTACCGAGCGGTCCGCGAGCGGCAGCTCGCTTCATCGGTGTCGGCATATAACTCGACGCCGACGGACATCGGCGTGTTCGTTGTCCACGCGGAGACCGACCCATCCGGCGCGGCCGGCGCGGCCGGCGCCGCGCGCGCGATATGGGCGCAGGTGGAGTCGATCCGTCAGGGCGAGATCGCGGGTGCGGAGGTCGAACGCGCGCGCCGGCTGTTCGAGAGCCGGTGGATTCGAGGGCTGGAGACGATGGAGGGACAGGCGCACCATCTCGCGGAGTGGGAAGCGCAGGGCGGGTGGCAGTTGGGCGACGACTACTACGACCGGCTGCTTGGCGTCGACGCAAGGGGCGTTGGCGACGCTGCTGCACGATTTCTCACCGACGACGGTTGCGCGGTCGTCGTGTACCGCCCTGATAGTTCCCCTCCAATAGCCGCGAGCGCCGAGCAATTTCGCTCGTTAATGCAGGGAGGCGACGCAACGCTCCCGCGCTACGCCGCGCGGACCGCGCCCGAAGTTCGCGTGCGGAGAGTCGAGCGCGAATACCGTGAGCATGGCGTCGATGTTTACAGGACGGACCAAGGAGTGCCGATTCTCGTGGCGAAGCGATCATCGGCCCCCATGGTCCATATCGCCGTCGTGAGCGCGGCGGGGGCCTCGCACGACACGCATGAGAAATCGGGGCTCGCGCTGCTCCTTGCGCGAACCGCATTGAAGGGAACTTCCACTCGCGCCCCCAACGAGATTGCTGAGCAAGCCGAGCTGCTCGGCGGCAGTATCGGCGCCGGCGCGACGGCGGAGACCGTGGGTTGGAGCATCTCCGTTCCCGCGAAGTGGTTCGAGGCGGCGGCCGAGCTGCTGTCGGATGTGGTGCAGCATCCGGTTTTCGCCGACGCCGCGCTCGAGACGGAGCGTGCCGCAGCTCTTTCAGATATCGCGTCGTTCCGCGACGACATGTATTCGTATCCGGTCCACCTCGCGTCCGCTGCCGCGCTCGGCGGGCATCCATATGGGCGGTCAACGCTGGGCAGCGAGATCTCGATCCGGGCAATCACCGCGCGCGACCTGCGCGAGCGACATGCAGCGTCGGTGTCCCGCGGACGACTCGCGATCGGGATCGTGGGCGCGGTGGATCCGGGACGAGCGGCAGAAGTGGCGGCCGGCGTGTTCGGCGATCTGGCGTTTGACGCGGGCGCGAGCGTGATCTCTCCGGCGTGGCCCGACAGCGCGCTGGTCGCCGCCGAGGAGCGTGACAAGGCGCAGACCGCGCTGGCCATGGTCTTTCGCGGGCCGTCCCGAAGCGACGACGACCGGTTCGCTGCGCGTCTGATCTCGGTCATCGCGAGCGGCCTCGGCGGCCGATTCTTCGACGAGCTGCGTGAGCGCCAGTCGCTTGCCTACACTGTTGGAGTCCACACGATCGAGCGCGCGCTTGGAGGAATGTTTGTGGCTTATATCGCGACCGCGCCCGAGAAGGAGGAGCGCGCGCGGGCGGGATTGCTCAGGGAGTTCGACAGGCTGCGAAAAGAGCTTGTTACGAAAGCGGAGCTGGAGCGTGCGCAGGAATACGCGGTGGGAACGCACGCGATCCGTCGCGAAAGCAACGGCGCGGTGCTGTCGGAGATGTTGGATGCGTGGCTGTTCGGGCGGCTATCGGAACCGGTGGAGTTCGAGGGACGGATCCGGTCTGTGACGCGGGAGCAGATTTGCCGGCTCGCGCATTCCTGCTTCGACCCCGTGAAGCGCGCGGAAGGAATCGTTCGCGGCCGCTAGGGCTCGGCGGCTTCTCGCAGTCCCGCGCGGGCGCGCGTGATCATGGCTACCGCAGGACGTAGCCGCCCGTTCGGCGCTCTAAGGCCCCGCTCGGAGTTGTAGTCTCCCGCTTCCCCGACGATCAGTCCTTTGATGGGCGTCTGTGTGGTTGCCCAGGTAAGCGCGCCCCAGATGGCCAGTTCCTGGCTCTTCTCGCCGTGCACGGCGGGAAAGCCTCCTGCATTGAACACCCAGTGCGGCTTTTGCCGTTCGGGGTTCTGCAGGAGCCATCGTTGCGCGATGCGCATCTTTGTGTCGAGCGTAGTTGCCCCGTCGAATCCTGGGAGGAGGCTGAAGCCGACGACGTCCATCGGCGAGCCGGGGCGCGCGGCCCACGAGTACAGAACGCTGTCCCGCGCGCCGTAGCTGGAAGCTGAGACGCCGACTCGCATCGCCGGCCGCAGCCGCTGCCCGAGCTCAGCGGCGCGCGTCAGATAATCCACCCAGAACTGCACCGGCTGCATCCCGACAAGGCGGGCGCCCTCTCCGTAAGGCTCCACGGCCGGGAGCAGGATGTCCGGCCGCAACCTTCGAATGATCTGCTCGAGCTGGCGCATCCGTGTCTCATTGAAGCTCTCCGCCGACTCGCCTAACGAACCCTTGGCGCCCGGCGAATAGCCCAATGAAACCACCAGGAGGACGCTGTCCGCCCGGAATCCCGCCATTGCGCGGGCGAGGGAGTCGAGCGTCGGACCTTCGATGGCTTCGGGCGTGAGAACGATGCTGACGACGTCGACCTCCAGCTGGTGCGCGAGCGCGGTGTCGTTGCGCATCGCCAGTCTCGAGGCGGGGCCCGTCAGGTCCGGAAGTATCTTGAGGCCGAGCGCGAAATCGCCGGCCGGTCGCTCCTGCAGCCGCTGATCTGCATAGCGAGGATAGCTGCGCACCGCGGCCAGGCCGTCGGGAACTTCGACGAGAACCACAGCGGTCATCCCCATGGCGATCAGGCCCAGGGCGCCTCGTGCAAAGGCCGTGGCGCGCCAATGCGCCGGGAGCGCGGGCGCGAGCAGCGGGATCTGCACGTACGCAGTCCGCCAGAGCGCGGCTGCGCCGAAGACTATTCCCGCGGCGCTGGCTTGCGCGGCCGCCAGGCCGTGGACGAATTCAGGCGGCTCGCCACCTCGCGACACCACGAACTTGCTGACCGCCACCGCCGTTATGACTGCGTTGTACAGCATGATCGGTACGCCGAACATCGGCGTCACCTGCCGCTGGGCCAGCGCGTACATCACCTGCAGCAGGAACATGACCGTGATCACGGGCCAGACCCACAGCAGGGGCTTCATCGCCGTGCCGTACAGGATGGACGATGCCGCGAACGCGATCAGCAACGCGGGCGCGAGAAGAAGGCCGGAAAGCGCGGTCAGCCTCGCGAAATTGCGCGGCGCGCGCCTCAGTTGGGCTATCCGCCCCGCCACGAGCACGTTCCACGCGAACATCAACCCCGAAAGGATGATGTAGAGCGGGACCATCAGGGATGTCTTGGGGATCACGTGAGAAGGCTAGAAGGCATCATCACGGCTGGCAAGCAATTCACGTGCTGCATAGCTTCGGGGGATGCCGAGTAACGTGCCGATGAATTTGCCCAATGTGGTCTCCCTCTCCCGTCTGGTTCTTGCGGTGGCCTTCGTTGCCATCGGCGACGATGCGATCAGGGTGGCGCTGATCTTGGCCGCCGGGTTCACGGATTTTCTGGACGGATGGCTCGCTCGCCGCCAACACTCCACGTCGTCGATGGGCGCTCTCATCGATCCCATAGCGGATCGGGTATTCGTCCTCACGGCTCTGTCCGTGTACCTGTACGATGGCAAGATCACGACCCCGGAGTATTTCATCGTTCTGTCGCGGGATCTGGCGACGGCGGTCGGGTTTCTGGTCGCGCGCGTCGTCCCATGGCTCAAGCCGGCCGTTTTCCAGGCCAGAATGCTTGGGAAGACGGTTACCGTGCTCCAGCTCACCCTGCTGGTAGTCGTTCTCCTCTGGCGCACGCCGGTCGATTATCTCGTCCTGGCAATTGGCATTCTTTCCGTGGCCTCGATCGTGGATTATACAGTGGCGCTATGGAACCGGGCCCGTGCGGCGAGCTCAGAGCGCCAGGCGCGCGCCGATGAAACGTCCCCGCCCCGGTAGCGGCACCCCTCGCAATGGCCGCGAGGGCGTGACCTTGACGAATGCCGCTCTGACAATACTCGCGGCCCTCTGGGTCGCCTCTTCGCAGGCGTACGCGCAGGAGGCCCCACGGCTGCAATCCGAGGCGCGACTGGACGCGGTCGCGGGCGGCGATTGGGCCGTCCATGCGGGGGCGGGCCTGACTACGCCTCTAGGCACATACGTCCGATTCGGGATCGTCGCAGGCGTCGGCCCGGGGGCCGCCGGGATGAGTGGGCGCACTGATCTGATCGCGCGGTTCACGCTCGATCCGTTCAGGGACAAGCGGTGGGCTCCTTATGCCGCAGGAGGGGTTTCGGCGCGGTACGGCCCATCGCGGACGTATATGGTGCTGATGGCCGGGGTCGAAGGCCCCACCGCTGGACGGCTCGCGCCAGCGTTCGAGATCGGATTCGGAGGAGGACTGAGGGCGGGCCTGATCCTGCGCCAAGCATTTCCCCGGCGACGCTGACAGCCAGGTCCTGATGCACAAACGCCCCGCCATGAACTGGCGGGGCGTTCTGCAAAGCGGGGGGTGAATTCACGCCGCGCTGGCTGACTCCTGTTCCACGTTCGTCTTCGCCGGACGGGCGAATCTCTCGCCCAGGATCCTCAGCTCGGTCAACTGAACTGCGTCGAGCTCGTGGTAACGGTCTTCGAAGTATGCCATCGTGTCGTCGAACCACTCTTCCTGATGGTGCGGATCGGCCTGGACCACGCCGCACTGCATTATCTGCTGAAACATCTCGTCGCGAGCTCGCTCGAATACGCTTGGCCCCGCAGTGAATGTTTTTGGTCTGTTAGAAGTCTTTCTCGCCATTCCTGATTGTCATGAGTGTGAGGGAACTGGACGAAAGATAACACCCAGATGCTGCTTATTACCCCGTTTGGGCCTCTATCGTTCAATACCCTCGAAACCGCCAAACCGCTGAGGGTTTGGGCCAAATCGAATTCATCGTGGAGCCGGGTGTCGTTAGCGCAACGATTACGCCTGATCCCTCGCGCGAATGAAACCCAGGAGCATCTCGCACAGCTGCTCGGGGCTCTCCTCGGGCACGAGCCGGGCAACGCCGTGGACGCGAGTCAGCCGGCTATCCGGAATCGCGTTGACGAGCCGGTCCGGCAGCTTGGGGTCCAGCCATTTGTCCTGGTCTCCCCAGACCACGAGCGTCGGGGCATGGATCGCGCTCAGATCGATGTCCTCGAACTCCTCGCGCCTGACAGAGCTTGCCAGAGCAAGCAGGTGCTGCACTCCGTTCTGCCCGGCGAAGGCGGCAAGATATCTGGCGACGAGCTTCATCGGCATGTTCGCCGGGTCAGCGACGCCACCTTCGAGCACGCTCCGGAGGAGTGGGGCAGCGCCGAGCACTCCGCGCGTTACGCGCACCGCGAATTTCGCCGTGCTGCGCTGCATGGAGGTGATGTCCTTGGGCGGCAGCTCCTCGAAGGCCGGCGTGTTGATCAGCACGAGACGCTGGACCCGCTCCGGTCTCGTAGCCGCGAGGCGCAAGGCGATGACTCCGCCAAGATCCACGCCGACGATGACGCCCTTCGCCACGCGGAGCGCGGTCATGGCCGCGTCGAGATACTCCGCCTGTGCTTCGATCCCGAAATCGGCATCGAAGGGACGGTCCGATTCACCGTACCCGAACAGGTCGATCGCGTAGGCGGTGTGGCCGGCCTCCGCGAGCACAGGCGCGACGTTACGCCATAAGAAGCCCGACGTGCCGAACCCATGCAGGAGGATGATCCCCGTTCCGCCGTGGCCGTAGCGCTCCACATGGATCGCCCCCGGACCAACGGGAACTCTTATGCTGTCAGCTTGCATAGCAGTTAGTGACGTTCATAGACTTACCTTTCCCTTTCATCCCGTCGTCTCGAGATCAAAAAATGGCACAATTGAAGCAACCCGCCGGCCGAAAGAGCTCGGCTCGCAACGCACGCAACGCATCAAGTCGGCCACTCGGCTTCTACCTGATTCTGGGCGCCATCACGGCGGCCGGAATCGGTGGTCTTGCCTACGCGGCTTTGCGCTCCGACCCGGCTACGACTGTCACCGATGCACCGGTGCCGGTGATTCCCGGCTCCAGCGAGGCCCGAGGCTACATGCTCGGCGATTCCAGCGCGCCGGTGCAGATCGTCGAGTTCGGGGATTTCGAGTGTCCCTCGTGCGCTCGCTTCGCCACGATCACCGAGCCTGACGTCCGCACGAGAATCATCGAGACCGGATTGGCGAATCTTACCTACTTCGATTTGCCGCTGCCACAGCACTTGAACAGCCAGGCCGCGTCGAATGCTGCCGCCTGCGCGGACGATCAGGGCAAGTTCTGGGCGATGCACGGCCAGATATATGCCCGGCAGCACGAATGGAGCACGTACGCCACCAAGAATCCCAAGGGCCCACTGCGCGAAGCCGCGCAAGCAGCCGGGCTGGAGCTGAAAGCATGGGAGAAGTGTTTTGACGAGCGCAGGCACCAGGCGCGGATCGATGCGAACGCCGCCGAGGCCGGGCGCAGGGGCGTCGGATCGACTCCGACGTTCATTATCGGCGGCAAGATGTTCACCGGCGCAATCTCGTACGACGCGATCAAGGCGGCTGTGGACAGCGCCCGCGGCGCCTCTACCGTTGCCCCGGGAAGCGACTCGACCAGGTGAGCAGGCGAATGGCCGTTGCGGCTCTGGCGCTCGCCGGAATCTTCGTCGCGCTCTACCTGACGTTGTACAAACTCGGGGCGATCGGCGAGCTGTCGTGCCGGGTCGGGTCGTGCGAAACGGTCAATTCGAGCCCGTGGGCCGTATTCCTGGGTGCCCCTGTGGCCGCCTGGGGGGTCGCCTTCTACGTGGTGACTTTCACTCTCGCGATGGCGGGTCTCCACGATCGCTTTGCCGAATCCCGGCGGCTTGCCCTCGGCTTGGTGCTGCTTTCAGGGTTTGGAGTGGCGTTCTCCGCCTGGCTGACCTATCTCGAGCTGTTCGTTATTCGGGCGATCTGCCAGTGGTGCGTAGTTTCCGCGGTAATCGTTTTAGCGATTTTCCTGGTATGCGTCTGGGACTACCGGGCGCCGATCGAAAAACAGGTAACTACTTACTAGTCACCAGTTAAGCCCGCTGGACGGCCTTCTTTCTGGATGCGGCGTCATCCAGCCGCAGGCGCGGCTTGGTTTCCTGGTCCTCCTGGCCCTCTTCCCGAGCGCGACGTCTAAACGGAACCAGGTCGCGGCCGAGCTGAACCAGCGCCCTTGTCGCGACCGTGCTGGCCAGTGGCTCGGGAATCCCCATCACGCGGACGTACGTGTCGATCGCCCGGTCGAAGGAGAGATCCTCGGCCAGCGTGTCCACAAACATCAGCGCGTTGTCTACGTGGCCGCGGACGATGGTTTCCTCAGCGCGCGCCTGGGACAGCTTGAGCCGTCGCTCGGCGTTCGGGTTGAGCTTGCGCGAGAATATGGATTCAGGAAACAGACGGCTTAGCATGGCGTCAGAGTTGGTGAAGGTAGGGTGAATCTAAGCAGCGATCATGCCACAAAAAGTCACTAGTCATTCTTTATCCTCGTACTGCGTCTTCAGGCTCGCGACGACGTTGGGATCCGCCAGCGTGGTCGTGTCTCCCAGCGCCCGCCCCTCCGCAATGTCGCGCAGCAGCCGCCGCATGATCTTGCCCGACCTTGTTTTCGGAAGGTCCGCCGAGAAGAGAATATCATCGGGTCTTGCAATCGCGCCGATTTTCTGCGCCACGAAATCGCGCAGCTCGTCGCGAAGCGCCGGGTTCTGGGTGAACCCTTCGCGAAGCGTGACGAAGGCGGCGATCGCCTGGCCCTTCAGCTCGTGCGTCTTGCCCACGACCGCCGCTTCGGCGACCGACGGGTGCTCCACGAGCGCAGACTCGACTTCCATGGTTCCGATCCTGTGGCCGGCCACATTGAGCACGTCGTCGACGCGCCCCAGTATCCAGTAGTAGCCATCGTCGTCACGCTTGGCGCCGTCGCCGGGGAAGTAGAGATCCGGCCGGCCCTCCCATTTCGTGAAATAGGTCTCCACGTACCGCGCGTCATCGCCCCAGATGGTGCGGAGCATCGCTGGCCACGGCTTGGTGAGCGCCAGCAATCCGCCGCCGACGGGAATGCGTTCGGCTGTAGAATCGAGCAGCTCCGCGAAATAGCCGGGCAGAGGCTTCGTCGCGCTTCCGGGCTTGGTCTCTGTAACGCCGGGGAGCGGGGAAATGACGATCGCGCCGGTCTCAGTCTGCCACCACGTGTCGACGATCGGGCACCGGTTACCCCCGATGTTCGCCTGGTACCACATCCAGGCTTCCGGATTAATCGGCTCGCCCACGGATCCCAGCAGCCGGAGCCGGGTCAGGTCGTGTTTCGCGGGGTGCTCGTCGCCCCACTTCATGAACGCGCGGATTGCCGTGGGAGCGGTGTACAGGATCGTCACGCCGTGCCGCTCGCAGATGTCCCAGAACCGATCCTTCTCTGGCCAGTCCGGCGCGCCCTCGTACATCAGGCAGGTCGCGCCGTTGGCGAGCGGGCCGTACGCCACGTAGGAGTGGCCGGTTACCCAACCCACGTCCGCGGTGCACCAGAATACGTCCTCGTCCCTGAGATCGAACACCATCTTCGTCGTGGAGGTGACGCCGGTGAGGTAGCCACCCGTCGTGTGCACGATCCCTTTCGGCTTTCCGGTCGTTCCCGACGTATACAGGATGTACAGCACGTCCTCGGCATCCATCTCTTCCGGCTCGCATCCGATCTTTGCGTCGTGCATCAGGCGGTGCCACCAGTGGTCACGCCCGTCTTTCATCTCCGCGAAGGTGTCGTCCGCGTGGCCGGCCGACGTGCGGCGCACCACGACGACGTTCTTGATCGAGGGCGTTTCTTCCAGCGCCTTGTCGCTGTTGCGCTTGAGCGGAACGATCTGTCCGCGGCGGTATCCGCCGTCCGCCGTGATCAGGAGCTTGGCCTTCGCATCGTTGATCCGGTCGCGAAGCGATTCCGGAGAAAACCCGCCGAAGACTACGGAATGAATCGCGCCTATCCGCGCGCACGCGAGCATGGACACGATCGCTTCCGGGACCATAGGCAGGTAGATCGCCACGCGATCTCCCTTGCCGACGCCGAGTGACCGCAGAACGTTCGCGAACCTTGTGACGTCGCAGTACAGATCCCAGTAAGTCAGCGTGCGCCGGTCGCCCGGCTCGCCTTCCCAGATCAGCGCTGCCTTGTTGCGCCGCGGGCCGCGGAGATGCCGGTCCACGCAGTTAACCGAGACATTGAGCTTCCCGCCCACAAACCACTTCGCGTGTGGCGGCTTCCACTCCAGAATCTTCTTCCACGGCTTCGACCACTCAAGCTGGGCGGCTTGCTCCGCCCAGTACGCCTCGTAATCGGCCGCCGCTCGATCGTAAACGTCGAGCGTCCGGATGTGCGCGCTGTCGCGAAACTCCTTGGGGGGCGGGAACTTCCGGTGCTCCTGCAGAAGGACGTCGATGTCGTCGTGGCTCATTGCGCGGCTCGTCTCCGGTGCACTGCTTAAACTCAAAGTGTAAGGAGCTACTGGTTCCTGGCTGCTGGCTAAACTGCCACTGCAGTATTGGTTCCGCTCGCAATAGTGGCCCGCCACGCGCGCAACTGGTAGAGGCTGTAGGCCGTTCCCGAACCGGATGAAACGATGAATCGAAGTGCACATGCGATTACGCTCGTAGCGTTTGCGGCCGTAACGACGGCTTGCGCGACTCTTCCTCCAGCGGGCCCGCGGCTTGCGCCGGAGCAGGAGGCGTTCTGGGCGGCGATCCGCGCGCACTGCGGTCGTGCCTACGAAGGGCGCATGACGTTTTCGTCCGCAGCGGACACCGCCATGGCCGGCAAGCGGCTCGTGATGCACGTCCGGGAGTGTGATCCCAACGAGATCAAAATTCCGTTCCACGTCGGCGAAGACCGGTCGCGCACCTGGGTGCTCACCCGTACGGAAACGGGCATCCGGCTCAAGCACGACCACCGGCATGTGGACGGCACGTCTGACCCAATTACCTGGTACGGCGGGGATACGCGGGATGCCGGACAACCGCATACGCAGATCTTCCCGGCGGACGCGCACACGATTTCGCTGAATCCTGTGTACGGCACGAACGTGTGGACGATGGAGATACATCCCACGCGCTTCGCCTACCAGCTTATTCGTACGGGGACTGATCGGCGGATTCGCGTGGAGTTCGACCTCACGCGTGCAGTGCCCGCTCCGCCCGCGCCCTGGGGTTCATAGTCGCGATGTCGCCACCGCCTGACGACGCTCCTGACGCGGCACCGGATATCACGGTTACCGCTCGCGATGAAGGGTCGCCGAGGCGCCGGCTGGAGGATCAGTTCTTCGACGTAGCGATAGACATGCTCTGCCTGCTCGGCTTCGACGGCTACTTCAGACGCCTGAATCCCGCGTGGGAGCAGACTCTGGGCTTCACGCGGGAGGAGTTGATGTCGAGGCCGTTCATCGAGTTCGTGCACCCGGACGATCGGGACCGCACCCTCAGCCAGAATGCCGAAGTCAGGCGGGGTGGCAAGGCGCGGTCTTTCGAGAACCGCTACCTGTGCAAGGATGGATCGTACAAGTGGCTTCGCTGGAATGCGGCATCGCAGCCCGAGACGCAGGGGATCTATTCGCTGGCACGAGACATAACGGCGAGCAAAAAAGCGGAGGAAGACCGGGAGCAGCTGGTGCGCGAGCTGCAAGCTGCCTTGGCCGAAGTCCAGACCCTGCGCGCGATCCTGCCGATCTGCTCTTACTGCCGGAAGATCCGCGACGACGAGAACTACTGGCACACGGTCGAAGGCTATTTCTCACGCCATACCGCGACCCAGTTCAGCCACGGCATCTGTCCGAGCTGCATGGCGTCGCAAGTCGAGTAGCTGGAGATGTCGGATAGCGACTATCGTTAACAGCCGTATGCCGACAGCCGTCGTCCCAACCGAAGTCTCCGACCCGATAAATCATCGGATCCTCTCCGTGTCAGAGGACCGCCTCGCGGGATTCGTCGTGCGGCCGTTCCGCGAGATCGCCTCGCAAGCGGGCCTTTCCGAGGACGTCGTGCTGGAACGGCTGGCGGCGATGCTAAGCGCCGGCACGATCCGGCGCATCCGGCAGACGCTCATGGCGACCAACCTCGCTCCCGGCGCGCTCGTCGCGTGGCGCGTGCCGCAGGAAGGGCTTGACGCGGCGTTCGAGCACATGGCGCGCGAGGACCCGTTCTCCGGTCATGTCGTCATCCGCTCCACCGACGCCGAGACGCCGGGCTCCGTGTACCGCCTGTGGACGACGGTGAAAGTGCCGCAGCGGTTCTCGATGGAGAAGCATTGCGGCCTGCTCGCGGCGCGCACTGGCGCCGAAGCGTTCCGAATCATGCCGGCAAAGCGCCTGTTCGTCCTCGGCGTCGGCCACATGCGCCGCCGCGGGATGCCCGTGGGGAGCAAGACCGACGAACCGGGGCAGGCGATTGAGCCCAACGTCGCGGACCTCTCGTACCTGGATTGGCAGGCGCTCGGCACTTTGAAGCGTGAATTCACGGTGGACGAGATAGTGGGTGACCCGTGGCGGGCGCGCGCCGAGGAGGCGGGCCTGTCTTATGACGAGTTTCTGGCCGTCGCGAGATCACTCGACGAGCGCGGAGTGATCGGACGATTCTCGACTTTCCTCGAGCACGTGCGGCCGTCAGCGACAGGTGAGCGCGTGACGCGGTATAACGCGCTCTTTCACTGGCGCGTACCCGAAGGACGCGAGGTAGAGGCAGGGCGCGAGATAGGGAGGCACCATATCCTCACCCACGCGTACTGGCGGGAAGGCGGGCCAGAGTTCGGGAACGTGAACGTCATGGCCGTCGCCCACGGCCTCGAGAAGGACGTAGTGTACGAGCACAAGCAGGCGATCGACGATCACCTCGCGGCGATCGGGGTCCCCGTGCTCTACACGAACGTATTCTGGGGCGGACGCAGCGAAATCAAGCCGTCCGAGGTATCGCCCGTAGAGTACGAGCGTTGGTGCGTTCGTACCGGCATCGATCCCGAAACGATGCGCTCCGTGCCCGCCTGATGTCGAAAGGAAAAGTTTTTCTCGTTGGCGCTGGGCCCGGCGATCCGGGTTTGATCACCGTCCGCGGCCGCGAGCTGATCGACAGCGCCGACGCGATCGTGTACGACGCGCTGGCGAACCCCGCCTTGCTTCCGCCGGACGCGGTCTCCGCAGGGTTCCCCGAGATCTTCTACGTGGGCAAGCGTGGCGGGGACAAGCGATCCATCACGCAGGAAGACATCAACCTGTTGATCATCCGGCTGGCGCGCGAAGGAAAGCGCGTCGTCCGGCTGAAGGGCGGCGATCCCTTTGTCTTCGGACGCGGCAGCGAGGAAGCGATCGCGTGCGGCGAGGCTGGTGTCGCGTGCGAGGTGGTGCCGGGGATCACGGCGGGAATCGGTGCTCCGGCGTATGCGGGAATTCCAGTCACGCACAGAGGCATGGCTGCGTCGGTGACGTTCGTCACCGGGAGCGAAGATCCGTCCAAGCTCGCCAACACGACGAACTGGGAAGCCCTCGCGAAGAGCGGGAGCACCATCGTGCTGTACATGGGAGTGAAGACGCTGCCGCAGACCACCACCGCGCTTCTGGACGGCGGCCTCCCTTCGGAGACACCTGCGGCGGCGATCCAGTGGGGCACGCACTCAAAGCAACGGACCGTCGTTGCCACCCTCGGGACGATTTGCGACGCCATCGAGCGCGAGCGACTGAAGGCGCCGGTAGTGACCGTCATAGGGTGGTCCGTGCTTCTGCGGGACGAAATCGCGTGGTTCGAGAAGCGGCCTCTGTTCGGCAAGCGGATCGTAGTCACGCGCGCGGCGGATCAGGCGCCGGCGCTCAGCGGACGGCTGCGGGAGCTCGGCGCCGAAGTGCTGGAGGTCCCCGCCGTAAGAATCGCGCGACTCGATCTCGGCCCGTTGCGGGCAGCGTTGGACCATCTCAGCAGCTACGACTGGCTTGTATTCACGAGCCGCAACGGCGTATCGCTCTTCTGGGAGCAACTGCTCGTCAGCGGGCGCGACGCGCGGTCTCTCGCAGGGCTCAGGATCGCGGCCGTAGGAGCCGCGACGGCTGGCACGCTGCTGGAGCACGGAATCGCGGTCGATGTCATCCCCGAACGGTTCGTCGCCGAGGGACTCATCGAAGCGCTGAGTGCGCGCGAGGACGTGGCCGGGGCGAGCGTAATGCACGTGGGCGCCGAAGGCGCGCGGGACGTGCTGCGCGCGGGGCTCGAGGAGCTTGGCGCGACGGTTACGCTGTTTCCCGTGTATCGCTCCGTTCCTCAGCCTGAAGGGGCTGAAAACCTGCGCGCGGCGCTCGCGCAGAACGAAGTCGATCTGGTGACGTTGACTTCGGCGTCCGCGGTGTCGGGGCTGATCGACGCGGTTGGCGCGGAAGCGGCGCGCGGCGCGTCGGCGGCGTCGATCGGTCCGATCACATCGGAGGCCGCGCGCGCCGCTGGGCTCGAGGTCACGATCGAAGCGAGCGAATCAACGATCGACGGGCTCGTGGACGCGATCGTGGCGGCGTACGCCGGTGGCTGAGCGAGCAGCGAGCGCAGTCATAAGGATCGGGACGCGCGCCTCCGAGCTCGCGTTGCGCCAGGCGGCGCTCGTGGAATCAGCGCTCGTCGCGCGTGGGCTCACCGTAGAGCTCGTCCAGATCCGCACCACCGGCGACAAGAAAACCCAGGAGCCGCTCAGCTCCATCGGTGCGAGGGGATTGTTCACCAGGGAGCTGGAGTCCGCACTGCTGCGAAAGAAGGTGGATTGCTGCGTGCACTCGTTGAAGGACCTGCCCACCGAGCAGCCGGACGGACTCGAGCTCGCTGCCATCCTGGAGCGGGAGGACCCACGCGACGTCCTCGTCATCAATCCGGTTACAGATGCGAGCAATCTCTCGGACCTGCCTGCGGGCTCACGGGTCGGCACGTCGAGTCTTCGCCGGCGCGCGCAGCTGCTCGCGGCGCGCCAGGATCTCGACGTCGTGGACATGCGCGGCAACGTCCCGACAAGACTGAGGAAAATGGACGAGGGAAAGTTTCACGCGGCGGTGCTGGCGGCCGCGGGCCTCATACGGCTCGACGCGCGGCAGCGCATCAAAGCCTTCCTCGAGCCGCCAGCGTGGCTTCCGGCGGCAGGGCAGGGCGCGATAACGGTGCAGATCCGCTCGGCGGACGAGCGAATGCGGTCGCTGGTCGCGGAGCTGGATCACGCGCCAACGCGGGTCGCCGTGACCGCCGAGCGCGCATTTCTCGCGGCGCTGGAAGGCGGCTGCCAGGTTCCGATCGGCGCGCTCGTGATGTCATCTCCGGAGGGAGACGGCAGTTATGTTCTGCACGGGCTCATCTCGGACATGGCGGGGCGCAACGTCGTCCGTGGCTCGCGTGCTCTCGACGTCGCCGCGCCGGAGAGGACGGGTCAGGAGCTGGCCGCCGATGTTCGTGCCCGGGGAGGGTCGAGCATCCTGGTCGAGCTCCGAGCGGCCGCGCAGATCACACCCCCCCAGCCGGAATAATCATTGGCTGCTTTCCCCGAATCGAGATCCCGACGACTGCGCCGGACGGCTGCGTTGAGGCGCCTCTTCAGCGAGACCGATCTCTCTCCTTCGCGGCTCGTGCTGCCGCTGTTCGTGCGCGATGGCGAGAACGTTCGCATTCCGGTCCGGTCGATGCCCGGAGTCTCGCAGACGTCGGTCGACGAGACGCTGCGTGACGTCGGGCGAGCCGCGGAGCACAAGCTCGGCGGCGTGCTCCTGTTCGGCATTCCCGAGCGCAAGGATGCCGCAGGGTCCGGCGCGTGGGCCGAGGATGGCGCGGTGCAGAAGGCGACTCGCGCCATCAAGCGGGAATTCCCCGGCATCGCGGTCATCACCGATGTCTGCATGTGCGAGTATATGGAGCACGGACACTGCGGCATCGTGATCGATGGCGAGGTGGACAACGACGCCACGCTCGAGCTGCTCGCGCGCGCCGCTGCTTCGCACGCAGCGGCGGGCGCGGACATCGTCGCGCCGAGCGACATGATGGACGGGCGGGTTGCGGCCATAAGAGCTCGATTGGACTCGGATGGATTTCAGTCCACGGCGATCATGAGCTACGCGGCCAAGCACGCGTCCGCGTTCTACGGCCCGTTCAGGGACGCCGCCGAATCGGCTCCGGCGTTCGGCGACAGGCGCGGCTACCAGATGGATCCCGGCAACGCGCGCGAGGCGATGCGCGAAGTCCAGGCCGACCTGGACGAAGGCGCGGACGCGATCATGGTGAAGCCGGCCGGCCCGTGTCTCGACATCATCTGGCGCGTGCGGGAGGGAACGGAGCATCCCGTGGCGGCGTATCAGGTCAGCGGCGAGTATGCGATGATCAAGGCCGCGGCCGCCCTCGGCTCGATCGACGAGGGCGCGGCCATGATGGAGTCCCTGACCGCGATTCGGCGCGCGGGCGCCGACATCATCGTCACGTATTTTGCAGTTGAAGCAGCCCTTCGGCTGCGGGAGTAGTACGGGTGGCGGTTAATCGAACTGGAGCGGGAATGGCGAAAGCGACTTTTGGGGCAGGGTGCTTCTGGGGTGTCGAAGCCTCATTCAGGCAGATCGAAGGCGTGACGGACACGCTCGTCGGATATGCGGGCGGCTCCACGGCGGGGCCGTCTTACGAGGAGGTGTGCAGCGGCAGGACCGGGCATGCCGAAGTGGTGGAACTGTCGTACGACCCCGCGCGTGTCACCTACGAGCGCCTGCTCGACGCATTCTGGAAGATGCACGACCCCACGACGCGCAACCGCCAGGGGCCGGACGTGGGCTCACAGTATCGCTCGGTGATTTTCTATCACGACGACGAGCAGAAGACCCTGGCCGGGTCGTCGAAAGCGGCGCAGGACGACTCTAAGCTCTACCGCTCGCCGATCGTCACTCTCGTAGAAAAGGCGGGGCCGTTTTACAAGGCCGAGGACTACCACCAGCGGTATCTCGAAAAACGAGGGATGGTCAGCTGTAAGGTTTGACTCGCCGTTATCGGGCCAGCTCGGCTTCCGCCGCGATGTACCCGAACGCCGGCCAGTTTCCTCCCGCGAGCACCTGCCTGAACACCCGCGACGCCTCGTCGCGCCGGCCGTTGTACAGATGCCAATTACCGACGCCGTAGCCGACGCTCGCGTCGTTGAGCGCGTCCGTTCCGGCCGGAGCCAGCGAATCGGGCGATAGCTCTCCCTTGTAGAGCAGCAACAATCGATGGTACGCGTCGTTCTCGATGATCGCCATCTCGCGCGAGATAGGTGCGAGCATCGCCTGAGCCTCCGCGGCGCGCCCCATTCGCCGCAAGGTCATGTACAGCCAGTGCGAGGTCGCCACCAGCATATCCGGGTTCATGGACACTGTCATCGCTTCGCGATAAGCAGCGCGCGCGCGGAGGAAATCGCCCTGCAGATAGTGCGCGAGGCCGAGGTGGTACCAGATGTTCGACTGGAGCGTGCTGGTCGGAGTGTTGAGGGAGTTGGGGATGCCGTCGGGCTCGATCTCGTCCACCTGTCCTGCGGTCAGCTCCGCAGCGCGCGTCAGATCGGCGATAGCCCTGTCCAGCTCGCGAACCGAGATGTAGCGGTGTCCCCGATGGCGGTACATGCGGGCGTCGCCCGGATGTAACGCCACTCCTTCGCTGAAGATCGAGATCGCGTCGCGGTATCGGCCCAGGTATGCCGTGCGCCTGCCAAGCCAGATGATGGAATCTGCGTTGCGGGGCGCGCGGTCGTAGGCACGCCTCGCCTCGTCCAGCTTCTGCTCGTATGTCTGGCGGGCCGGGTCCGGGACGGAAGGTCGTTGGAGCGGCTGGCCCAGCAACGAGGTCGCCTCAACGGCCTGCCCGGCAGCTCCCGTATTGGCGAGCGGTCGCGCGCTGTGGCACGCAAGTGGGCCGCAAAGCACGGCGGCCGTGGCGAGTGTTAGTTGGGTGCGGTACCGACGGCCGACTGCTTGCATAACTTATCCGGTGATAGAAAGGGTTAACGCCCCCGACGAACGTTACGCGGAGCGAATATGGCGAAAGACGAGGATATCGGGACCATGACCGATGCCGAGCGCCGACGGCGCAGCAAGGAGATGGCCGCGAAGCTGCCGATGCGGGACGAAGACTGGGACCCGATGCGTGGTATTCGCGTGGTCGCGATCCTCCTGAAAACGGTCGCCGTGATCCTCGTTCTGGTCATGCTGATGCAGATCTATTTTGCCATGACCGATCCCTCCGGCATGCCGCTGACACCCGGGACTATCATGGGAGAAGCGGTGCGCCTGCTCGCGTTCGCGGCGTTCCTGTGGGGCGGCGCTGATCTGGCCCTGATGCTCACGCGTTCGCATCACGAAACGCGCGCGACCAGAATTCTGATGCAGCGCCAGAATAACCTGCTGAGCAAGATCCTTCGTGGCGAGAGGAAGATGGATAAGGAACCGTAATGACCACCAGCAAGGAGACGGACTGGATGAATCATCCCGTGCTCCGGAAGCTGGTTCACGAGATCAACGCCCTCACGCTCGCCGAGCGGGTCACGCTCGTAAAGGGTCTGGTTCCGGCGATCGCCGACGAGTTAAGTGATCGTGAGTACGAGGGTTTCGTCGAGTCAGTGCGCCTCAAGGGAGAGCGATTTCACGAGGCGCAGGCGCATCCCGGGGAGGGACGAGCGGCGCGAATGACCCCGGGCGAGCGGGACCTCGAGAAGCGATAGACGGGAGTCCCGGCTCAGTCGCTATTTTTGAACCGGAGATGAGCAACCCATGAACTTCCGGCGGTTCCCCGGCACGGACACATCCATCAGCGAGATCGGTCTGGGCACGTGGACGCTCTCGACCGGCTGGTGGGGCGAGAAGACCGACGACGAAGCCGTCGCGATGCTCCGTACCGCGCGCGAGCGCGGCGTCAACTTCTTCGACGCCGCAGACAGCTACGGCGATGGCCGGAGCGAGCGCCAGCTCGCGACGGCGTTCCGGGGAATGCGCGAACAGGTCGTGTACGGCACGAAGGTCGGGTACGACATCTATGACCCGTCCGCCCGGGAGGCACGGCGCGGCCAGAGCGAGCTCCCGCAGAAGTTCGATTCGGAGCATATGCGCTTCGCCGTGGACCGCTGCCTTGAGCGTCTCGAGACTGACTACATCGACGTTCTCCAGCTCCACAACGTCAAGATGGAGCACGTTCGCGACGGGCAGATATGGGAAACGCTGCGCGAGCTGAAGCGCGAGGGAAAGATTCGCGTTTGGGGGGCCGCGTTCGGACCGGCGATCGGCTGGCTGTACGAGACAATCGAGCTGTTCGAGCGGGAGCCCGACATCGGAACTGTGCAGATGATCTGGAACGTCCTCGAGCAGCACCCGGGAACCGCGATGATCGATGCCGCGCGCGCACTCGCGCCGGATTGCAGGTTCAACGTACGCGTGACGCACGCGTCCGGAATGCTGGAAGGGAAGTACACCGAGGAGACGGTCTTCCCGGCTAACGACCATCGGCGCCACCGGCCGCGCTCGTGGCTGGTCAACGGCATCAGGAAAGTAAGAACGCTCGATTTTCTCGCCGAGCGGATGACGCTCGGCCAGGCCGCGCTCAAGTGGCTGCTCGCCGAGCCGATGGTGATCACGGCTCTTCCCAATATTTACGACGAGGCGCAGATCGAGGAGTTTACCGCGGCGAGCGACATGGCGGATCTGAGCGATGATGACATGCGGCGCGTCGCCGAGCTCGCATCGCGGAACTTCGAAGTGGTGGAAGAGCCGATGTCGTACAAGGGGACGATGGCGCGGATGCCCGCTTGATCAACGCATGGCACGACATACCCGCTGGATCGCACCCGCCGGATCAGGTGACCGCGGTCGTAGAGATACCGCGCGGCAGCCGCAACAAGTACGAGCTCGATAAACTCTCGGGGTTGATCCGGCTGGATCGCGTCCTCTATTCAGCGGTGCATTACCCGGGCGACTACGGATTCATCCCGCGGACTCTGCACGAGGATGGCGACCCGCTCGACATCCTCGTCATGATCAACGAGCCGACGTTTCCCGGCTGTCACATAGACTGCCGTCCGCTCGGCGTGCTCCGCATGCTCGATCTCGGCGAGCCGGACGACAAGATCCTGGCCGTGCCCGTGAACGATCCGTACTACGGCGAAGCGTTCGACATAGCGGACCTTCCCGGGCACTTTCTCAAGGAAGTCGAGCACTTCTTTTCCATTTACAAGGATCTCGAAGGCAGGCGCGCCGAGATTCTGCAGTGGGAGAAGAGCGAGCTCGCCGCCGGCGTCATCCTCGATTCAATGCGGCGATACGAGGAGAAATACCTGCAGCACGGGCCGTAGGCCGCCTCATGCGGGCCTCACGGTGCCGTGGTCCACAGGCTCGGGCCCGCCCCGCAGGAAGAGATGCTCGTACAGCAGTGCCGCCAGGATCCCGCCGAGGATCGGAGCGGTCCAGTAGATGATCTGGCCCTCGTACACGCCGCTCGCGACGGCGGGCCCGAAGGAGCGCGCCGGGTTCATGGATCCGCCGGTGATCGGCCCGATCGCGAGGATGCCCGCAGTGATCGCGAACCCGATGGCCAACCCTCCAACGCGGGGGGCCTTCGGGTCGACCGCCGTGCCGAATACCACGAGCACGAAGAGGAAGGTCACCACCATCTCCGCGATGAACGCCTGCGTGCCTGTTATATCCAGTGAGATGAACTGACCGCCGCCGCGCGCGGCTACGAAAATCGGCTCGGGGAAAACCGACTTGAGCATATAGGCGCCGATCATCGCCCCCAACAGCTGCGCGACGATGTACACGCCGGCCATCATCGGGTCGATGCGTCGCACGGCGAGGAACCCGAGCGTGACTGCGGGATTGAAGTGGCCGGATATCCGCATCAGCGCGGTGACCATGATCGCTATGACCAGGCCGTGCGCGAGCGCGATCTCCAGCAGGCCTGCCTGCGAGCCTGATATCGCCGTGCCCATGATGGCGGCACCGCCCATGAACACGAGCGCAAACGTGCCGATGAGCTCCGCCGCAAAGTGCCTCAGCGAGTCCCTCATTCACTTCCTCCGCTGTGAGCCGGCCGAAGCCAGCTGGTTTTTATCTCGCCCGCCGGATGACCAGCGCGGCGTTGATTCCGCCGAACCCAAAGGAATTCGTCAGCATGTGCTCCACTTCCCGCTCGCAACCGGCGCCGGGAAGGTAGTCAAGATCGCACGCTTCGTCGGCGACTGAAAGGTTGATCGTCGGCGGGAGCCAGCTTTCCTCGAGCGCGAGCGCGCATATCCCGGCTTCGATCGCGCCGGATGCACCGAGCGCGTGGCCGTAGTAACCCTTGGTTCCGCTGATTCTGAGGCGCCCAGCGTGATCCCCGAAGACGGCCTTGATGGCCCGGGTCTCGGTTGAATCGTTCAGCGGCGTCGAGCTGCCGTGAGCGTTCACGTACTCGATGTCGCCCGGCGAGATGTCCGCGTCCGAGAGCGCGATGCGCATCGCGCGCGTCGCCTGCGATCCGTC
Organism: Gemmatimonadaceae bacterium; assembly: GCA_051005405.1. Lineage (GTDB taxonomy): Bacteria > Gemmatimonadota > Gemmatimonadetes > Gemmatimonadales > Gemmatimonadaceae > JACDCY01. The sequence continues at coordinate 22,511 of JBPCJJ010000031.1, forward strand.
CGGCAATGGCGCGGTCATGTGGTGCGCGTCGTTCGTGACGCCGAAGCCTGCCACCTCTGCGTAGATCCGCGCGCCCCGCGACACGGCCCGATCGTATTCCTCGAGCACCAGCGCAGCGGCTCCTTCGCCCATCACGAAGCCGTCCCGGTTCCTGTCGAAAGGACGCGAAGCATGCTCGGGGTCGTCGTTGTTGGTGGACATTGCGCGAATCAACGAGAACGCTCCGAAGCAGAGCGGCGACAGGGGTGCCTCCGCGCCGCCGGCTATCATCACGTCGGCGTACCCGTCGCGGATCTGGCGGAACGCATCACCGACCGCGATCGCGCCCGACGCGCAGCTCATCGAGTTGGTCGAGTTGGGGCCCTGTACGCCAAGCTCGATGGCAACGTTGCAGCTCGCCGATCCGCCGAAAACCGCGAGCGCGAGGGTGGCGTCCACGCCGCGAAGGCCCTCGCGCATGAAAACTCCGGCCTGCTGCTCGCCATAGGCGACGCCGCCCAGAGCGGTTCCCATCATTACGCCGACTCGCTCCCGGTCTTCGGCTTCCATCCGGATGCCGGCGTCGTCGAGCGCCATGCGCGCCGTTACGACCGCGAACTGGGCGAACCGGTCGAGCCGCTTCGCGCGCTTCGAGTCGAGATGATCTGTGGCGGTGTAATCGGTCACCTCGGCGGCGTTGCGGCTGCGGAACGGCGTGGGATCGAACCGGCTTACGTTGCGGACGGCCGATCTGCCCGCGCGAAGGCCGGCTAGCAGCCCCGCACGCGAGATTCCGATGGGCGTGATCGCGCCGATTCCAGTGATGGCCACGCGGCGCCGCTTCAGGATCGACCCCCGCTCCCGCCAGCGGTGCGCTCGGCGGTTCTCGCCAGCCCGGCGAGGGTGCGGCTGGCGATCCCGTGAATGAACACCGGTCCGATAACGAGATGCGCCGCTTGCACTCCGATCAGCGGCCACCGCGGGCCGTCCCAGGCGTGCACGATCCTCACATGCGTCCCTCCCTCGACGTGCTCGAAGCTCCACTCCACATCCATCTCCCTGGTAATGCCGCCGATATGTCGAAACCGGATCGAGGGCCGCTCCTCGTCGACTTCCATGAGAGATAACCACCAGGTAGGCCAGGCAACTGGTCCGAAGCGGCGGTATGCCGCCATTTCGACCACGCGCAGCCCTCCCTGCGCATGCTCCCGGAACCGCACGAATCGATAGTGCTCGAGGTGCGCGGGCCAGTTCTCGACGTCGCGCGCCACATCGAACATGGTCCGCGCAGGCGCCCGGACAAGGCGTTCGTCCACAGTCTCCATCGCGCGCCCGAGCGGCATCGGGCCCAGCGATTCGCGCGCTGAATGGTCGTCGGTCATTGAGGCCTCCAACTGGTCGTCACGCGAAACACGAACCGTTTGCTGACGGGCGCCTTCGTACCTACGGCTTGATCTACGAGTCGCTCGAGCTCGTCTGGAGTGAATCCCCTCAGCACAGAGACCACTCCGTCGTGACGGCTGACCGGATGAAAGAAGAGGGGAAACGAGGCAATCCATAGCCCTGCCGCCGCCGTCCAGCTGCGCCGGAGATCGCTGATGACCACGCGCAGCCGCGCCACGCGATTCATCTCGCGCAGCAGCGCCGCACCGCTTGCGCCAGGAAAATGGTGCAGCACCTGCGAGCAGGTGACTATGTCGAAGCTGTCGTCGGCGAAGGGTAGCTGCAGGGCATCTGCGCACACGGCCGCGTCGATCCTGGCGGCGCTCGCCGCGGCCAGCTCCGGAGCGATGTCCGCGCCGGTCGTACGCAGCTCCACTCCAGAAATTCTTGCGCGCGCTCTCGCGCGGGCCGGAATGTCGCCTAGCCCGGTGCCGACGTCGAGCAGCGTAGCTACGGGTGCCAGTCCGCGCAGCGCTGGCTCCAGCTCCGCGAGCAGCGCCGATGCTCCTCCGAAGATTGCGTTCGCGCGCGCGACATCGCGCATAGAGCGTCGGACCAGGCGGGGATCGAGGTCATTCCCGTCCAGTATCTCCGTGCCGTTACGCCGCGGGGGAGCGAGCAACGATGCCATCGTCATTAGCGTTCGAGTCTCGCGTAGCCGCCGCGATAGTACAGCAGCGGCTGCAGCTCTCCCGCGTGCGCAGCTTCCACGCGTCCCACGAAAACCGTGTGATCGCCGCCCTCGAACCGGTGCGCCAGCGAGCATTCGAGATGCGCGGCCACGCCGGTTAGCGTTGCGGCTCCGTTGGAGCCGCGCGTAAACGAGGTCCCATCGAAGCGGTCATTGTCCGGGTCGCTGAACTTTCGCGCGAGCTCTTCCTGGTCCGCCGCGAGAACGTTCACCGTGAGCGCTGCGGCGGTGGCGAGAACTCCATGCATGACGGTCGCATGACCGATGCATGCGAGGATCAGCGGGGGATCGAGGCTCAGCGAGCTGAACGCGCTTACAGTGATGCCGTGGTCCGCGCCCTCCGGGTCAACCGCGGTGACGATCGTCACGCCGCTGGCGAACCGGCTCATCACGCTGCGAAAGCGGTATTCGTCGATCTGCGTCATCGGCCGGGCGCGAGCAGGAAGCGAATGTTCGAAAGGCGCAGCACTTCTCCCGGGGGAACGAAGTCCCCGGCTGCCCCCACGAAGAGATCAGCCAGGTCGCGGCGCAGCGCGAGGGCCCGCACGGCGCGATTCATCATGCCGGGAAACGCAACTGCGGTGCCGACGAGGCGCTCGAGCTTCCATTTCCCGCCGAACTCCGCCCGCCGCGCGCGGTCGTACGCCGCGAGCGGAACGTCTGCCGATCCCGGAGATCCAGCGAGCGATTCGAGGACGAACGAGCTGAGCATCTCCCCCCCTCGGAGCGCGGCATAAATCCCTTCGCCCGTGAAAGGATCGAAGAAGTCCGCAGCGTCGCCCACGACGGCCGCGCCCGGTGCCCACGCCCGCCGTACCGCCGAGGCGAATGGCCCGGTCGCACGCACAGCTGTTGCCCGCTCCGCACTCCGGAATCGATCGCGAAGGTGCGGGCGGTCGTCGATCCACTCTTCGAGAAACTCCGTGCGCGCGCCTGCGATGTCTTTCGCGCGGGAAACAGGAACGACGAGCGCGACGTTGACCAGTCCGCCGCCGACAGGAGCGAGCCCGAGATATCCATGGCGATCCACATGCATCTCCCCGACCTCGTCCATTCCAGCCACGCCCGAATAATGCGCGACGAGCGCCAGGCGGCTGGGCCATTTCGAGCGCCGCGCGAGGCCAAGCCGCCGCGACACGATCGACCGAAGCCCGTCGGCGCCGACCACCACGCGCGCATTGACGGTGACCCGCTCACCTGTCGGATCGGCGAGAACGACGCCCGAGACCCGCGCTCGGCCGTCGCGCGCAAGATCGACGACGCGCGCTCTCTCACGCACACGCGCCCCCGATCCCCTGGCCCGATCCAGCAGCAGAGAATCGAGCACCGTGCGGCGCAGCGCGAGCCCGCTGTCGCGAAAGCCGCGAAAGCCGTGCGCGCCGGCGAACTTCCCGCGGAAGCTCTCGCCGCTGGGCGCGCGAACCATCATCCCCGCCAGCTGTGCGCCGCCCGCGGCCTCGGCTTTCTCCAGAGCGCCCATCGCATGTAGGATCCGCGACGCCTCCGGGCTGAGGTACTCTGCGCATACCTTGTCGCGCGGGAACCGTGCGCGGTCGAGCACCAGCACGTCGGCTCCCTGCGAGGCCAGGAACCACGCCGTGGACGCGCCCGCTGGCCCGCCTCCCACCACTATCACATCGGCGTCGGAACCGCGGCCCGTCACGCCACGGCCCTGAGCATCCGCTGGAACAGCCCCATGTACTGCCAGTGCGGTCGCGGCAGGTGGAGGATCGACGCGACGCGGGTCAGGTACGGCAGGATCACGGAGCGTGAGTCCGCCGAGAACATGAACCGCGGATGGTCCGCGGCGAATCGCCGGAGCCGGTTGACCGCGCTGTCGAACTGGAGCGCGGGTGAAAAGTAGAAGCTCGGTGCGAGAAGCGTGTCGCCGCCGGCGACCACACCCTCCTGCAACGCAATCCGATGCAGCGTCGTCCCGGGATAGATCCGCAGGCCGACCGTGAGGTATACGGCGTCGCCCCTGCCGAGCCGCCATGAAGCGAACGACAGCGTCTCCTCCAGCGTCGCGGCGGTTTCGCCAGGGCCTCCGACGAGGAATATCCACAGCGTGCGGATCCCGGCGCGCTCCACGCGCTCCGCCACTTCCCTCGCTTTCGCCGCGGTGAATCCCTTTTCCAATCGGTCCAGCACGGCATCGCTGGCGCTCTCGGCGGTGATTCCAACCGTGCGGAATCCGGCCGCCCGCATCGCGGAGAGCAGCTCGCGGGGCGCGGTCGCCGGGGTGAAGTTCGTGGTGTCGAGCTGTACGCCGAGTCGCCGACGCTCAATCTCCTCACACACCTCGATGGCGTGGCCCGGCGGGGAATTGAAAGTCGAGTCCACGAAGTCCACGTGTCGCACGCCAGCGGCCCGTTTCAGCTCGGCGATCTCGTCAGCAACGAGCGCGGGACTGCGCAGCCGGTACCCGAACCCTTCCACGTTCCTGTACGTGCAATACACGCAGCGATATACGCACCCGCGCTTGGTTTGCACCGGCACGGTAGCCCCGCGCCGCTGGTAGCGCTTCAGATCGGTCCACCGCGCCAGCGACGGCGATGGGAGCGAATCCAGATCAGCGTCTTCGCCGGGCGGGGTGAAGCTGATCTCCCGACCTTCGCGTCGCACGAGCCCAGGGATCGCGCCGGGCGCCGATCCGGCCGCCAGCGCGGCGACGAGGGCCGCGCTCGCGCGCTCGCCGTCGCCGGCAACAGCGTAGTCCACCCCGAGCTCCGTGAACAGAGCCTCGGGTGCGACACCGAACGCGGCGCCGCCCGCTATGAGGTGGGAGCCTGCGGGCGACGCCGCGCGCAGCTCGCGCACGACCGATGCTGCTTCCGGCGTGTAGTGCTGCAGCGCCACCGCATCGCTGTTGTCGATATTGCGGACCGAAACGCCGATGACGTCCGGCCGGAACAGTCTCGTCGCCGCGCCTGCCGCGGCAACCGGGGATTTCGCGAAACAGAGATCGAGGAGCTGGACGTCGTGGCCGGCGCGCTCGAGCGACGAGGCAACCGCGGCGAGTCCGTTGGGCACGACGGGATACGGCTGCCGCTCGGTGTTCGTGCTGACAAGCAGAACGCGGGCGCGGGAGCCCGGCATCGCCGGCGATGGAGAGCTAGGCGTTGGCAACGAAGAGGGCTCCGGCGATCACCGCACCCGACAGCGTCGCGAGGATATTCACTACGTCGTTGTCCACCCAGCGAAGTCCGCGAGCCCTTCGGGTAGGAGTCCCACAGTGGTGAACTACCTGCTCGGTCTCGCTCCCGCAGGAGGGGCAGACCAGCCGGGCCTGGAAGGTCGCACCGAGGACCGAGTCGATGACCATGCCAATCACTCCAGCGAAGAACGCGGCGGCGGCCACGGAGAGCGGCCACCCGATAATTAGCACAGTGCCACCGACAACGGCGGCGCCGGCAACTCCCCCAAGCGATCCGGCCAGGGTGACGCCACCCGATGCGCCTCGGTCTAATGTCTCGCCGCTGACGAGCGATCGCGGACGTCCGCCTCGCGAGATGCCGATCTCCGTCGCCCAGCTGTCGGCAGCGGCAGCCGCGATTGCTCCGGCTCCCGCCGCGAGCCACACCGGTGAGCCCGTCGCGGCCCATGCGAGTGCGGCGGACGCGAAGACGCCGCCATTGGAAAGCACCTGGACCGCGTCGCGGTGCGAGCCTTTTGCGAGCACGCCGCGGGTCAGCTCGAGTTTCCGCGCGGCGCCGTGCGCTGACAACGCCGACGTCAGCGCGAAAAAAACTATGAGGAGCACGGCCCAGCTCCAGCCGACGGTCACGGCGATGGCTCCGACCAGGGTTGCGGCGACCCCGCCCGACGGCGTGAGCAGCCGCGAGCGCGCCGCAGCTAGGCTGACAATCGCGGCGAGGATGACGGCGAGCGGAATTCTGAGCAGCATGGCTCTACGAGCGTTGTTGCACGTTCTGGCGCACGTTAGCTTGGGCGCTCCCTTCAGACGTGCCCATTTCCGCAACAATGCCAGCCACAGTCGACGCCCTCCTTCCGCTCAGTCTGCTCGTATCCGTGCGCGGCGCGGATACGCCGGAGGACGCGGATGCCGAATATGTCCACGAGGCTCGCAACAGGCGACTCGGGCTGAGCGACACGGTGTACGCACAGATCCAACGCTACACCGATGACGCCAGGAGAAACCGGCGCCTCCCGATCCAGGATGCCCTGGCAATCGCGACCCTGATCGGGCGCCGGCCCGACGCGGAGACGGTTCTCAGGAGCGCGGGAAAGCGACTCGCGGGCCAGATGTATGAATCCATCTCGACATCGCGCCGCGGGTTCCTGCGATTTCTCCCGGCGTTCGTTTCGAGGCCAATGGCATTGGCTGCCGGCCGCCAGCTCTCCAGAAGGTACCTGAACGGCTCGCTGAGCCGCGTTGGCGGATACGTCATGCTCGCGGTGGAGGATTCGGCCACGGTCGGCACGGCTCCGCTCGGGATCGGATGCACCTTCTACGAGGCGAGCTTCGGCGAGCTGCTGCTGCTGCTGGTCGATGGCGGCGGCGCGATAGAGCACGTGCGCTGCGCCGGGCGGGGCGAAGGGAGCTGTGAATGGCGGGCAGAATGGAGATAGATCGCTGGTGCTAACCCCTCAGTCCCTCCCTTCGATCCAGCAAGCCATCAAGGAATCCGGCGTCGACGGCTGGCTCATTTTCGATTTCCACGGACTTAATCCCGTTGCCGCGGGAATGCTCCGCCTGGAGGGGATGACCACGCGGCGCTTGTTCGCTTTTATTCCGAGCGAAGGCCTGCCCGTCGCCATCTCGCACGCAATAGAGCAGGGCCCGTGGAAGCACTGGCCCTCTGAATGGAAAAAGATCGAGTACAGCGGCTGGCGCGTTCTGGAGTCGTCTCTCACGGAGGTGGTCGGCGGGCGGCGGGTTGCAATGGAATACTCCGCAGGCGACGCCGTGCCCTACCTCGATCGTGTTCCGGCCGGGGTGATCGAAATGGTCCGCGCGACGGGCGCGACCGTCGAATCCTCGGCGGATCTGGTCACCCGGTTTTACGCGGTGTGGAACGAAGAGCAGCTCGCGTCACACGAGCGAGCGGCCGAAGTGATCGCCCGTATCGCGCACGAAGCGATGACGCTGGCGGGCGAGCGGGCACGATCCGCCACTCCGATGAAGGAGTACGAGCTGCACCGGTGGATTCTCGACGAATTCGCGAAGGAGAAGCTCGAGGCGGATCACGGCCCCATCGTCGCGATAGGACCCAACGCGGCGAACCCGCACTACGAGCCCACGGCGAGCGGGTCCGCCCCGATCGAGCGCGGTGCTATTCTGTTGATCGACTTATGGGCGCGCGAGTCCGGCGGCGTCTACGCCGACCAGACGTGGATGGGTTCTCTCGGCGAGCCCGATGCGCGAAGCCTGAAGGTGTGGGAAGCCATACGCGACGCGCGCGACGCGGCCATCGATCTGCTGCGCGGCCGATTGGCGACGTCCACCCCGGTGCGCGGCGGAGAAGTGGACGATGCGGCGCGGGCTGTCATCGAGCAGCGGGGCTTCGGCCCGCAGTTCATCCACCGCACGGGTCACTCCATCGATCCGCGCGACCTTCACGGCTCCGGGCCTCACATCGACAACCTCGAGACCCGTGACGTGCGCGTATTGCTGCCGGGAGTCGGGTTCTCCATCGAGCCCGGCATCTACGTTCGCGGCGAAGTCGGAATGAGAACCGAGGTCAACGCTTTCGTAGCTAAAGATCTCGTGGTGACGCCCAAATCAATTCAGCGCGATCTGATCATCGTGTGATCTCGGGCTCCGCCCGGATGGCGGGCCATATCGCTGGATCCTCTCCTCCGAGTCCGTACAGGGCGAACTTTCTTATCCCCAGGCGCCGGGCGTCGCGCACGATCCCGGCGATCAGCACGGCGTCGCTGACCCAGACCTCGCCCCGTCCGGGCGCCCGCGCTCGCAGCGTGGCGCTCGACTCGTCCCGAACGAAGTCCACGCCCCATTCCCGCGCGGCTGCGGCGGCACCCTCGAACGACACGGGAACGCGTGGGTCTCCCTCGCGCCACAGGTAGCCGCCGGCGGGGATCAACAGCATTAGCCGGTGGGCGCCGATCTCCGCCGCCCGCGCTCCGACCAACCGGGCCATTCTGTCCCGGGGCGCGAACGGCCCGGGCGACGACGGCTCGAGCTCGAGCTGAAGCGCGAGGAAATCGGTCAGGGGGCCCAGATGTCGTCCCGGATACGCCGCAGTGTCTGCTACAGGTATCACGATGCCAACGGTCGGGAGATTCCGCACGCGCGCCGCGTCGCTCACGGCTGCAACGAGCCCGACAAGCGAATTCACGTCGCGGGCGCCGAGTGAGCGGAAATCCAGCAACATGCCGCCGTAACCGCCTGCGGTCGCAAGAGTCGCTGCCTGCGCAGCGAATCGCTCCGCTGCGTCACGTTGCGCCATGATGGCTCGCAGGACGTCCGGCCGGTAGCCGAGCGGGCTCGAGTTGCTCACGATCAGAAGCTGCCGGGCCCGGCTTGCCGGGACGTAGTCGAGCTCGCCGCAGCCGAGCTCGACCGCGAAGGTCACGACGTTGGGAGCCGCGCAGGTGACGGCCACCTGGTTTGTCGCCGCCAGAGCAAGCAAGCGGTCCTGAGCGAGTGTGCCCGAGCCGGGAAAATGCACGAACAGCCATTCTTCGACCAGTCGTGGTGCCGAGCGGAGCAGTGCGCATCCGCACAGCGCGGCAACGACCAACCCGGCAGCGGCCGTTCGCAGCCGGTGGTGCGTGACGGCGCGCCGGGAATCCAGGGATGATTCAGGTATTGTTTGTGCGTTACCGTTCATCAATGCCAATTGATAGCAATATGCCGCGCGTTGCGGCGCTCGTTACGGTTTTTGCGGCGCTGACCTTGAACGGCTGTTCGCGGGGCGAGGAGCCTGCTTACGCGAAATCCCCCAACGCCACCGCCCCGCGTCTCACGGTCATCGGGGTCCCCTCGGAGCCGTACCAGCCGGTAGCGGTCGCCAGCGGAGTACGCCTGGGTGGAACGGTCCTGTTTGTCGGGACCCGCCCCCCGGACTCGACGGTGACGCCAGGTCGTGATCAGAACGTCTGCGGCGCGGCGATCAATCTTCCGACGCTGACCCTCCAGGACAGCAGCCTCGCGGAGGTCGTCGTGTGGCTCGCTGATATCAGATCTGGCCGGCCGCTCCCTTCTACGAGGCGGTTCGAGCTGGTCGCGCAGAAGTGCCGCTTCGCGCCGCACGTCCAGGCGATCAGCGCAGGAGGGACGCTGAACGTGCGCAACGATGACGCCGTCATTTACCGGAGTCATGCAGTCGATTCGAGGACCGGCGAGACCGTGACTGATCTCCCGTTCACCGACGCGGGGCAGGTGATCCCGCTCGACCGGCAACTTGCGGCTCCCGTGCTGCTGGAGGTGAAGTCCACGTCCCATCCATGGATGCGCGCGTGGGTCGCGGCATTCGATCATCCGTACTTCGCCGTCACGGGCGAGGCTGGTCGGTTTGCGATCGATGGCGTCCCGCAGGGCGCGTACACGCTCAAGGCCTGGCATCGTTCCCTCGGCGTCACCAGTCATCCCGTCACGATCGGTCCCGACGGCGCTCAGGTGACAATTAGATTCGGCGATCCAGCACCGGCTGTGAATCCGGCTACCGCCGCGCAATGACGCGGTCTATCGCCATCGCGAGGAAGAGCAGCGCCAGGTAAAGCAGCGAGAAGCGGTACAGCCACCAAGCGATACCCGTCCACTCCGCGGTCGCGCGCAGCCTGAGCACGGCGCCGAGAAAGATCGCGTTGAGAATCAGCGCGCTTCCGAGGTATATCCACCCCAGAGCTCCAAACGCCACCGGAAGAACGGTCAGCGGGATCAGAATGAACATGTACCAGAGCATCTGGTCCATCGTTTCGCGCTCGCCCCACACCAGCGGCGCCATCGGCACGCCCGCGTTCCCGTAGTCCTTCTGCTTCAGCAGAGCCAGCGCCCAAAAGTGCGGTGGCGTCCAGTAGAAGACGATCGCGAACAGGTACAGCGCGGTCAGATCTATCTGATTGGTGACGGCGGCCCAACCGACCAGCGGCGGGAACGCTCCCGCAGCCCCGCCGATGACGATGTTCTGGGGACTCGACCGCTTGAGCCAGCGCGTGTAGATGAACACGTAAAAGTAAAAACCGCCGAGCGCGAGCACAGCCGTGAGCACGTTCGCGAAGCGCGCGAGAAGAAATGTGGCCCCGGTGGCGAGCGCGACTCCAAACGCCAGCACCGCCGCCGCCGACATGCGGCCGCTCGGGATCGGGCGGAGCTTGGTACGCGCCATCGTGTCGTCGATGTCGCGATCGAAATACATGTTGACCGCGTTGGCGCCGCCGGCCATCAGGTAGCCACCAGCAAGAACCACGAGTAGCAGCGTGAGCGAGGGGCGGCCCGCGACGTACATCGGCGCGACGGTCGTGACGAGCAGGAGAAGAATGATGCGCGGCTTCGTGAGCGAAAGCAGGTCGCGCCCGAGCGACTGGGTCGGCGACGTCATCGGCGTCTCGCGGCAGCCAGGCTCCGGGAGGCGCGACCTGGGTGCCTCATTTCGGCGCTACGCTCGCAACTGCGCGAGCTAAGACGCGCCTGCGTGAGACACCCGGATCGCGCCCCCCAGAGCCTAGCTGCCCGAAGCATCTGGCCTCCGTCTTGACAGGACCGCGAAGGCGAACACGCTCAGCCAGACCAGCGTCCCAAGCGCCTGATGCAGGATTCGCAGATGCAGCGGCAGCCCGGTCTCGACCATCGCGGCGGCAGTCAGTATCTGAGCGAGCACTATGACGAACGCGATTCGCGCCCATTTCTTCGTAATCGGGGGGTCGCTGCGCTTGCGAAGCGCGATGATCATCCCCAACAGGTGAAACAGCAGTGCGAACGCGAGGATTCTGTGCGTCGATTGCACGAGGAATGGAGCGCCACGCACCGTGACTTCACGGCAATGCGGGAATCCGACGCACGCAACCGCCGCGCCCGCGATGTTGGCTGTGGCCCCCCCCATGATGACCGCGAGAAAGGCCATTGCCGCCGCTGCGGTGGCTCCCCGCATCGTGCGGGGAGACGTTGCCTCGACGGGCGACGCGGAAAGCGAACGGCTGCGAACCGCCGCGAGCGCCAGTGCCGCGATGAGCGACATTGCGAGCGCGAGATGAACGACGACGGCGCCCGCGTGCAGCTCGAGTTTTACGGTGACGGCGCCCAACAGGGCTGCTGCTACGACGAGCAGCGCGGCCGCAGCCGCAGGACGGATAACGCCGCCCCGGCCGGCGACCCCCGGCGACGTGCGTGATCGCCACGCCGAGAACAGCAGCGCCAGCACGACGAAAGTGAGCGTCGCCGCGACGTACCGGTGACCTATCTCGATTATCAGGTCGAGGCGATCGAGCGGCGGAAACCATTGACCGTGGCAGCGTGGCCAGTCGTCGCCGCACCCCATGCCGGAACCCGTGATGCGGACGATGGCCCCGAGCACCGCCTGCAGGTACGCGAGCGCGAGCGCTCCGTACGCGAGGCGGGTCAGTCCGGTAGAGCGAACCAAGTGGCTACGAGCAGGGCGGCCAGGGACAACGCGGGCAAAAGAGCCCATCCGATTTCCAGCTCACGCGAGGACGACGGGGCTTCGGCGGGCTCCGACCTTCTGTCAGGACCCCATCGCATCCCCCCTCGACGCGGCTGTTTTCTGCGGTCGTCGGGGTAGCCGCCGGAGGCCGCGCCGGTCAGAACTGATCTGATCAGCACGCCGTGGGCAATCATGCAGGAGATGGCGGCAGCCCAGAAGACGACTCGCGCGAGGACGGGACTCATTGCAGGAAGGTACTCGCCACTCACAGGGCTTTGCACTACCGTATGTCGCCATGAACTCCACTCACAGCGAGACTACTCACAGCGGGACTACCGAGCTTCCGCGCACCATCGGGCTCTGGTCCGCGGTTGCGATCCTGGTCGGCTCCGTCATCGGATCCGGGATCTTCCGGTCGCCGGCGGCGATCGCCGACCGCGTCCCGAGCGCCACGGGCATCATGCTCGTGTGGATCGCCGGCGGGGCCTTTGCGCTCTGCGGCGCCCTCACGATCGCCGAGCTGGCGGCGGCGTATCCCCGAAGCGGCGGGCCATACGTGTACCTGAAAGAGGCGTGGGGAAAGCTGCCGGCCTTCCTGTACGGATGGGCTGAGCTCACGATCATCCGCGCCGCGGCTCTCGGCGCGATCGCGACGACGTTTGCCGAGTATTTCGTGCGCGCTCTCGGGAACGATCCGAGCCTCGCCCCCTATTCGGACCAGGTGCACTACGTGGCGGCCGGGGCGATCCTGATCGTCGGGACGCTCAACTACTGCGGGGTACGGTGGGGCACATTGCTGCAGAACACGACCACGATCGCGAAGTACGGCGCGCTGCTCGTGATAATCGGGCTCGCCTTCGCTGTGGCGCTGGGCGGTGACGCGACCGCGGCAGCTGCGGCAGCCGCGGCGACGCCGGCCGTGCCGGACACGGCGCGGGCGACCGTGTCGATCGGCGCTTTTGGTCTCGCGCTCGTGTCGGTGCTCTGGGCTTACGACGGCTGGGCCGACCTGAGCAAGGTGTCCGGTGAGGTGAAGGATCCGCAGAGAGTTCTGCCGCGCGCGATCATCATGGGGACGCTCGCGGTGATCGGAGTGTATCTGCTCGCGAATCTCGCGTATCTGTCGGTGCTTTCGGTAGACGGGATGCGCGCGTCGCGGCTGGTCGCCGCCGATGTCGCGTCGAAGGCGATGGGGCCCGGAGGCCTCGCTTTCGTCGTCGGTGCCGTGATGATATCGACCTTCGGCACGCTCAACGGCTCATTGCTGACCGGGCCTCGCGTGCTGTTCGGCATGGCCGAGCACGGGTCGGTGTTCAGCCGGCTCGGCCGCATCCATCCGCGCTTCCAGACGCCGCACGTCGCGATCGCGACGGCGACGATCCTCGGCGCACTGTTCGTCCTCGTGGGCACGTTCGAGAATCTGGCTGATGCCTTCGTGACGGCGATCGTGCCTTTTTACGCCTGGGCCGTGGCGGGGATTTATCTATTGCGGCGCCGTCCGGGATACCAGCCGCCCTTTCGCGTGCCGGGCTATCCGGTGGTCCCGGCGCTGTTCATCCTGGCGACTATCTACTTGCTGGGCAACGCGTTGCTCGACTCCGGAAGCCGGAACGGGACACTTGCGGTGTTCGGCGCGATTCTCCTCGGCATTCCCGTCTATTACCTGACCGGCGGGTCACGGCGGAAATCCGGGTGACACGACCGGTACAAATCAGTGGTTGCGGGGCGTTGCCGGAGGCGTAGCTTGTAGCCGCACCATGTCTTATTTTTTCCGCGCTCCTGAAGCCGGAATGTCACTCCACGAAGCTTGAGAGGGAATCGATGAGCAGATCATTCGTCCGCTTCGCCTCCGCCACGGCGGTCGCGATCATGTCATTCGCAGTCTCGACTGCTGGCGCGCAGGGCGTCACCACCGGCGCGATCGCCGGCTCGGTGAACGATGCGGCCGCTGCGGGTCGCCCCGAAGTCCGCGTTGTCGCCGTGCACTTGCCGTCCGGTACCACATACGAAGCCAGAACCCGCTCGGATGGGAGATTCACTCTCCCCGGCATGCGCGTCGGTGGCCCGTATCGCGTGACCGCGACCGCGATCGGGTTCGAGGCTGACGTCCGCGATGACGTTTTCGTCAACCTCGGCCAGACGACCGACATCAGATTCACGATGCGCGAAGCAGCGGTCCAGCTTGGCGCGGTCACGGTTACGGCCGAAGGCGAGACTGTCTTCAGCTCGGCCCGTACCGGCGCCGCGACGTCAGTTGGCCGCGAGACGATAAGGACGCTCCCAACCTTCTCCGGCCGGATCGAGGATTTCGCCCGCCTGACGCCGCAGTACAGCGGCTCCGGATTCGGCTTCTCATTCGCTGGTCAGGACAACCGGTTGAACAACGTGACGGTCGACGGATCGTACTTCAACAACTCGTTCGGTCTGGCAGGGCAGCCAGGCGACCGGACTGGCGTCGCGCCGATCTCCATGGACGCGATCGAGCAGCTCCAGATCAACATCGCGCCGTATGACGTGCGCCAGGGCAACTTCGTGGGCGCGGGCGTCAACTCTGTGACGAGAAGCGGCACGAATCAGGTGTCCGGCTCGGCTTATTGGAGCTTCCGCGACAACCGCAAATCGCTGCATGGCACCAGAGCCGGCGAGCTGACGGTCGATCCGGGCGAATTCAACTTCAAGAAGGTCGGCCTCACTGTGGGCGGGCCGGTCATCCCCAACCGGCTGTTTTTCTTCGTCAATTACGAGGTGGACGGCCTGACGTCTCCGGGCACGACCTTCCGCGCGAATACTGGTGGGGAAACGCCGGAGGGAAATATCACGAGGGTCCTTGCGTCCGATCTGAATAACCTCAGCACCTTCCTCCGGACGAATTTCGGATACGAGACTGGTCCCTACCAGGACTACGATCACGAAACCCCCGCGATGCGGTTCCTGACGAAGTTCGATTTCAACGTCAACGAGCGCAACAAGCTCAGTCTGCGTTTCAACGTTCTGAATTCTGACACAGACGTGTTGGTGTCGAACTCATCGTCACTCGGCTTCGGCAGCAGAAGGAGCAATTTGTTCGGACTGAACTTCCAGAACTCGAACTACAAGATTCTGGAAAACATCAAGTCGGTAGTGGGAGAGTGGAATTCGACGTTCGGCAACGACATGTCGAACAACCTGAT
>JBPCJJ010000032.1:0-5551 GCA_051005405.1 Gemmatimonadaceae bacterium
GAGCTGACGTACACGGGGCGCTCGGTCCGAAACACCGCTCGAAGTCCGGCCTGGATTCGAGCGAACATCGCCTCGAACTCGGCGCCGCGGTGCGCCATCATCGGCTGCGCCATCGCGGCCAGCACATCCGGACGCACGTCCGTCGGCCCTGGCACAAAGAATTTTCCGAACGAGTACGTCACGACGGCTCCAGGTCACCAAGGACGAGTCGCTCGACATCGGCGAACGAGCTAACTACGAAATCCGCCATCGCGACTACGGGCTCTCGTCGAACGAAGCCCGTGAATACGGCGAACGCATCCGCCACCGGCCGGATCTCGGCGTCCGTTATCCCGTCCCCCACAGCCAATACCGGCCCCTCAAGCCCGAGCGACTCGGCGACGATACGCTTGCCGCCGTGAACCACCAGCGAGGCTTTGGCGCCGAACGACAGGTAGTTCCCATCCGCATCGAACTCGACTCGTACGGCGTGCACTCTTCCCTCGGGGATCCCGAGACGCGCGACGAACGGTGCAACGGCGTCGTGCAGGCCGCTGGAGACGACTTCGATTCGCACGCCCGCCCGGACCATTGCGGCAATCGCGGTACCAGCGCCGACGGCAACGTTCTCCCAGTATGCATCGGCCAACTCTGAGAGATCGGCCGCAGTGGGCCTGACCACGCCGAGCCGTGTACCGTACACCTCGTTCAACAGTCGCTTGCCCACCATGGCATCGGCCGTGAGGTTCGCAACCTCGCGGGCGACGTCGAAGCCCCGCCGGGCGGCGAGCCAATCGATCCCTTCGATCGCGGAGAGGGTCGAATCGACATCAAGGACAACCGTCGAATATGCTAGCACTATAGCGTCACTGATGAGTCTCTGATATGACTTAAGGGCGATCGAAGGTGACAACTGTCGCCGAGCGAACGCCGGGTATTCCAAGTAGCTCGCTTTGGACCGAGTCATTTACGGCGCCATCGACGGACACCGCCGCCAGCGCATCGCCCCCCTGCGCGAGCCGCGCCTGGTGGTATTCCGCGATGTTGATGCTCGCCTCGCCCAACACCGTGCCCACCCGGCCGATAACGCCGGGAACATCCTCGTTGGTGAGGATGAGGAGCGTGCCGCGGGGCTGCACGTCCACATGAAACGCTCCGATGCGGGTGAGCCGGGCCGGGGCCGTAGCGGATGCCGTTCCGGCAACCGCGATCTCCTGCATCCCCGCCGAGACCCTGATCTCGATCAGGTCATCGACCGTCCCCGGCGCAGTCTCGATCGCCGACAGCTCGATCCCGCGCTGGGCTGCGATCGTCCGCGCGTTGATGAGGTTCAGCCGCTCGCCCGCGACGACTCCGCCGAGGACGCCCACTGCCGCGGCGGAGAGAAGCGCTTCGCTCCCGCCGAAATGGGCCGGGCCCGCGCGGAGCGAAACGCGCTGGACTGCCCGGTTGCCCTGGGTGGCGAGGATCGCTCTGCCGACTGCCGCGGCACGCTCGCTGAGACGCAGCGCTGGCTTCAGATCCTCCCAGCGCACTCCTTCCAGGGATGCGATGTTGATCGCGCGAGACAGCTCGCCGCCCAGCAGCGTATCCCGGACTGCTGCGCACACGTCCCGAGCGACATTTCGCTGCGCTTCGACGGTGGACGCCCCGATGTGCGGCGTCAGGAAAAGATTGGGTATGCCGCGAAGCCGGTCATCCGGAGGCAAGGGTTCCTTGAGGAACACGTCGAGGGCTGCGCCGGCCAGCTTGGCCGATGTGAGCGCGCCGGCCAGTGCATCTTCCTCAACGATCCCGCCGCGGGCGAGATTGAGCAGTATCGCGCCGGGCTTCAGTTTCGCGAGCTCGCGCGGTCCGATCATTCCGCGCGTTTCGTCCGTCAGCGGCACATGAATCGTGAGGACATCGCTGTGCGCGAGCAGTGCGGCCAGCGATTCCGCGCGTTGCACGCGCAACCCCTGAAAGCGTGTGTCGGGCACGTACGGGTCGAACGCCTGGACATCCATCTCGAACGCGAGAGCGCGACGCGCAACTTCGGAGCCGATGCGCCCGAGCCCCACGATCCCCAGCGTTCGCCCCTTGAGCTCTCCGCCGAGCAGTTCGGAGCGACGCCATTCGCCGCCGTGCATCGTCCGGTCAGCGAGCGAGAGTCCACGCAGAATGCTGAGCAGCGAGCCGAACACCAGCTCCGCCACCGCAACCGTATTTCCGGCCGGAGCGTTGATGATGGAGATGCCAAGCTCGGTCGCGGTATCCATCGCGATGTTGTCCACGCCGACCCCCGCGCGTCCGATCACGCGGATGTTCCTGGCGGCGCGCAGCAGCTCAGGCGTGATCCGTGTCGCGCTGCGCCCAACCAGAGCCTCGTAGTCTCCGATCCGCGCCAGCAGCTCCGCGGCCGGGAGCGTCGGGATTTCGTCAACTTCGAGCAGGGGGTCAGCCGCGAGCAGCGCGACTCCTTCGGGATCGATGCCGTCGGTGACTAGAATCTTGTGGCGCACGGCTGGATCTGGTCTCTGGTTAGTGGTTAGTGGTACATGGTTAGCGGTTCGTGGTTTGCGCGGCCAACCCGACCGCCCATTATACAGCAATGGAATTCTCCCCCGCATGGTATCTCCGTAACCGCCACGTCCAGACGCTTTGGGGCAAGCTCGTAAGACGTCTGCCACCGGCGCCGACGCGATTGGAGAGGTGGGACACGCCGGACGGAGATTTCATCGAGCTCCACCGGATGGCCGGTAACCCGGGAACTCCGCGGCTGGTGATTCTCCACGGGCTCGAGGGAACCATCAGGTCGCATTACGCCCAGGGGTTGCTGCACGAGGCTAATCGTCGTGGCTGGGGCGCCGACCTGCTGATCTTCCGCTCGTGCGGGAGCGAGATGAACCGCGCCCGCAGGTTCTACCACTCCGGCGAAACGAGCGATGTTTCGTTCGTCATCGACCGGCTCGCCGCCGCCGAACCGAACCGGGCGATCGTGGCCGCGGGCGTTTCGCTGGGCGGAAACGTGCTACTCAAGTACCTCGGCGAGCGCGGAGACGCGCTGCCTGGGCAGCTCATGGCGGCGGCCGCAGTGTCCGTTCCGTTCGATCTTGCCCGCTCGTCGGTGCAGATTCAGAGGGGGTTTGCACGGATCTACCAGTGGCACTTTTTGCGCTCTCTCAGACGCAAGGCCGGCGCAAAACTGATTCAGTTCCCCGACATCGCGCGGCCCGACAGCCTCGCGCGGACGAGAACGATGTATGATTTCGACGACGTGATCACAGCTCCGCTGCACGGCTTTGCAGACGCCGCGGATTACTACAGGAAGTCGAGCTCGCTGGGCTGGCTCGAGGGAATCAGGCGCCCCACTCTTCTTCTGAGTGCGACCGATGATCCCTTCCTACCGCCGGAAGTGTTCGCCCAGGTGCGCTCCGTAGCGGCCCGCAACAGGTGGCTGACCGTGCAGTTTCCTCCGCGCGGGGGGCACGCGGGGTTCATCGCGGCCGACGGCCGACGGCTCGAATATTTCGCGGAGAAGCGCGCATGCGACTTTCTTGCATCGCACGCCGACCCACCCATTGTGGAGAAAATCGCATGATACGCCCGATCGGAAAACTCGCCTTTCTGTCTGCGGTGCTCGCCGCCTGCGTAAGTGCGCCAACGCCCGCCGTCGACGACCACGCGGGTCACGCGCCGGGCGCGATGAAAGCGACGGCGCAACTGACGGCGTCGCCCCGGCACGGCGAGTGGATAACTGTCTCGACGGGCCCGGGTGACAGCATACGATCCTGGGTCGTGTATCCCGAGCGCGCGACCAGGGCGCCGGTCGTGATAGTCGTGCATGAGATCTTCGGAGTTACCCCATGGATCCGAAGCGTCGCCGATCAGCTCGCCGCAGAAGGCTTCGTGGCCGTCGCGCCCGACTTCCTTACCATGAAGAACATCCCGGGCGCGCCTCTGAATCCCGAGCCGCAAGCCGCTACCGCCGCGGTGCGCTCGCTCAACATGGATGACCTGCACAGGCAGATCTCCGCGATCGCACGACACGCGATGGCCTTGCCCGCTGCGGCGCCGAAGTACGGAATCGTCGGGTTCTGCTGGGGAGGCGCGGTGTCGTTCGAGCACGCTGTCCGCGTTCCGTCACTCGGCGCGTCGGTCGTTTACTACGGAACCTCGCCGGCGCCTGCCCGCCTGGCTTCGGTCCGGGCGCCGGTGCTCGGTCTGTATGGAGCGGACGACGCGCGCGTTAACGCGACCATTCCGCCGGCCGATTCGGCCATGAAGCAGATGAGCAAAGTGTACCGCCCCATTCTTTATGAGGGCGCGGGCCACGGATTCCTCCGGCAGCAGGACGGGCGCGAAGGAAAGAACCTCGCAGCAGCGCGGGCGGCGTGGCCCGAGACGGTCTCCTGGTTCAGAACTTACCTCGGGAGATGAGCATGCCACCGGAACTCTGGCTCTTTACCGCCGCGTTCGTCGCAGGGTTGGTATTGGCGGTGTTCGCGATGTTGCGGGGAGTCGAAACGCGGACCGGCGACGAGATCAAGCGTCCCCTCGCCGGCGTCAACCTTCCGGTGTTCGGCATGGCGCTGATTGCGTTTGGCGCGGTCGGCTACCTGCTGTCGCGGTACAGCTCGCTGGGCACAGGCGCGCGTATGGCCATCGCTGTTCTGTCGGGCGCGGCGGCGTATGGGGGAATGACTCTATTGCTTGCGAAGTGGGCGCTCCAGGCACCACTGGAAGATCCACACGAGTTGCAGGAGCTGATTCAGGGACACATCGCCATCGTGGTTCAGGAAATCGGCTCGTCGACACCGGGCCGAATCGAGTACACGCTCAACGGTCATCACCATTCGGTGCAGGCGGTCAGCCTTGCCGGTCAGCCCATTCCCGCCGGAACCGAAGTCGTGATAGATCAGCAGAAGGGCGACGTCGCGCACGTCGAGCCCTGGGCCTCGGTCGAGCCGCGTCTCTGAGCGATGTCCGACGCCGCGCTTTTCATCGGGCTTTTCGGAGGCTTGTTCGTCCTTCGGGTGATAGCGGCCACGGTCGTGTTCCTCTGGATCCTGCCTGACGGTGACCGGTGCCCCTGCTGCGACGCGGAAACGCTGCGAGTGGAGTCGCGCGGCGTGTCGAAAGTGCTGCGCTGGTTCAGATCGAGCTGGTGCTATGAATGCAACTGGCATGGCATGCACAGGGTGATGCGCGAGGAGCACACTTGTGCTCCGAGGCAGAGGATTGGCGTTTCGTGCCGAGCCCAACCCAGAAGTAGTTCCCCGCGGACTAGCCTCGATTCAAGCCCAGCTTAGCCAACGCCGCATCGTCACCGGCAAGGTACGCCTTGCGAGCGGCATCCCAGAGAGGGCGTAGCTGCCCCGCTCCGGCGAGCTTGCGGTAGCTGTCAATCAATTCCGTCAGCTCGGTAGCGAAATCCTCACCATAGCCACGAGTGATGATTCGAACACGTCGTTCACAGTCCCTATCCACAAGTGACAGGAACGCCCATTGCTCCACCGGGAAGGCGAACCCGGACGAGCCATCTGACTGTGCCGTGAACATCGGAGCTACCGTTTCTTCTGCCTCTAGGACG
>JBPCJJ010000033.1:0-4246 GCA_051005405.1 Gemmatimonadaceae bacterium
GATAGACCCGCGCAAGCGTGAGCATCATTACGCCGCCGGCAGCCACCGCAAAAAGGACAAGAAATGTCGGGTTCCACCGTTGCGGCCCCGACGGAATGTCGATCACGACCACGGCGTTGGGACGAACTTCCTGCGCGAGGAACCGCCTGAAGGACCGGCCCTCCGCCGTGACCGCCGCCTGCTCCGCCATTCCCGCGCCGCTCGCTTTCCCGCTCGTGCCTTCGATGAGTATCTCGAAGACATCGGTCGGCGCCTCGACCGGCACCGAGACGGGAAATTCGCCGGCTGGCAACAAGTAGCTGTAAGCAAGCTGCTTCACGCCTGGCGGAAGCGGAGACACGACTCGCACGCGGCCATCGGCGAACGACACCGCCTCCGCGGGAATGTCACCCTGGTCCACTTTGGCGTCTCGCGCACCCTTCGGCAGCAGCACGGCGAAAGTCGGCGGCGACGATGGGGCGGGACTTACGAACGTGACCGTCGTGTCGTTGGAGAGCTCGAACACTTCCGTCACCGGACGCATGCCGGACGAGTTCGGCGCCGAGATCACGACGTGGCGGCCTCGTGTGGTGATTCGCACGGAGCGCGAGGTGGTATCGAACACGACGATCTCCGCCGGCTCCCCGCTCACGTTGCTGAAAGCGAGGGGTACGGTGAAGTACGTGACTCCGTCGTGCGTCGCGGAGACGAAATAGACGGCGTCAGTGGAGCCCTCGCGCCGGTAGCTGTACGAGTAGCGGCCGCGGGAATCGCTGCGAATCGAATCCAGCGGGCCCGCCGAATCCGGGCCCACGCGGTGCAGCACAGTCCAGACCCCCGCCACCGGCTCCATCACCTCCGGGCCCGGTCGCACGATCCGGCCGTCCACCCGATCCGGAGGCGCTGCCGCCTGCAGGAGCAGGACGGCGATCTTACATATTGAACTTGCCAAAATCTTCCGGGCGGAGATTTTCGAGATACTGCTTCAACGTCTCGGCGCTCGCGTCCGGCGCCTGCTCCTGCTCTGGCTCCTGCGAAACGATGGGGAACTCCGTTTCGTCATCCTCCGAGTCGTCCACCAGCACCGCCGTAAGGAGCGTGGCCTGCGCGAAGATCGGTGCCGAGAATCGCAGCGCGATCGCGATGCTATCCGAAGGGCGAGCGTCGATCTGGACCATTCCTCCCGGAATCGAGATGTACAGCTCGGCGAAAAAAGTCCGGTTCTGCACCTTCGTGATCTGCACGCGCCGCAAGGTGCCGCCCATCCCGACTATGATGTTTTTGCAGAGATCGTGCGTGAGCGGGCGCTCGCGCTTGATGCGGTTCATCTCGATGACGATCGATTCGGCCTCAGGCTGCCCGATCCAGATGGGCAGTAGCCGTGAACCATCCTTCTCTTGCAGGATCACCACGTAGGAGTTGGATGACCTGTCCAGACCGAGACGCAAGACATCGACTTCAACGAGTTCCATGGTTGCAAGCTAGTAAGTGCGCTCGACCCGTGGCTACGACACCGGGACCCACTCCGGCCGCTACGCGAGCTTCGCTCGCTAAGACGCGGCCTCCGGAGTCCCGGTGCCGTAGCCACTGGTTATCTAGTCACGGCTCACTTCACGGCCTTTCTTAGAGCCGCCACGCGATCCGTGCGCTCCCAGCTGAACAACGTCGAGCCCTTGGGCCCCTTTCGCGGCGTGCGGCCGAAATGTCCGTACGCGGCGGTCTCGCTGTAGATCGGCTTGCGGAGATCCAGCGCCTTGATGATCCCGCGCGGAGTCAGGTCGAACACCTTTTCGACCGCGCGCATGATCGACATCTCGGGAACGGTGTTGGTTCCGAAGGTGTCCACCATGATCGAGACGGGCTGCGCGACGCCGATCGCGTAGGCAACCTGCACTTCGCAGCGCCGCGCGAGCTTGGCGGCCACGATGTTCTTCGCCACCCAACGGGCAGCGTACGACGCCGAGCGGTCAACCTTGGACGGATCCTTGCCGCTGAACGCGCCGCCGCCGTGACGACCCATCCCGCCGTACGTGTCGACGATGATCTTGCGGCCCGTGAGGCCAGCGTCTCCCTGCGGTCCGCCGACGACGAACCGGCCGGTGGGGTTGATGTGATACTTGATCTTCCGGTCGCGCAGATCCTTCGGCACCGTCGGCTCGATGACGTCCTTGATGATCGCGGCGCGGATCTTCTTGTTGGAGACGTGATCGGCGTGCTGCGTGGAGATGACGACGGTGTCCACGGAGACCGGGATGCCGTCCTCGTAAACCACGCTGACCTGCGACTTGCCGTCGGGGCGCAGCCATTTGCCGGCGCTCGTGCGGCGGTAGGCCGCGAGCGCTTCAGTGAGACGGTGCGCGAGCTGGATCGGAAGCGGCATGAGCTCGGGCGTCTCGTCGGTCGCGTAACCGAACATCATTCCCTGATCGCCGGCGCCGCCGGTATCGACTCCCTGGCCGATGTCACGTGACTGCTTGCCGATCGTGCTGATCACCGCGCACGTCTTGTAATCGAAGCCGTACGAAGCGTCGTCATAGCCGATCTTCCTGATCGTAGCGCGGACGATGTCGGGGAAATCGACGTACGTGTCGGTCGTGATCTCGCCGGCGATGCAGGCGAGGCCGGTGGTGACGAGCGTTTCACACGCTACGCGGGCGTCTGGATCTTTCTCGAGGATGGCGTCGAGGACTGCGTCGGAGATCTGGTCCGCGACTTTGTCGGGGTGCCCCTCAGTAACCGACTCGGATGTGAAGAGATAGCGGTCGAGCAAGGTAGGTTGGGCCGGAGAAAAGGGAAAGCCGGCAACGGAGTCGCCGGCGGATTCAAGGTGCTTGGTTCGAAGGTGCGTCGCCGTGCCGGGTTACGGCCCAGCTGAGCTTTCAAAGGTATGCCCGTCCATGACCACCGGCAAGCCGTGCCGGAGGAAGGGCGCATCGCCGAACGCCGAGAAGAGCCGCTCCGCGAGGGCGTCATGCGCCGACTGGGCCGTGTCGGCCGCCAGGGCGGCGACGGCGGCCTCCCGCGCGACCTCCGCGCTGACTCCGCGCACGATCCGCTTCACCATCGGCACCGACCGGGGAGCGACGCTGAGCTCGCGAACGCCAAGGCCGATGAGGGCGAACGCCATCACCGGCTGGGACGCCATCTCGCCGCACACCGCTACCTCCAATCCGGCTTCATGGCCGATCTGCACGGTCCGCTGAATGAGCCGCAATACCGCGGGATGCAGCGGCGTATAGCGCGACGCGAGATTGGCGTTGCCACGATCCACCGCGAGGGTGTACTGCACGAGATCGTTCGTGCCGACGCTGAAGAACGCCACGTCTTTCACCAGCGTGTCCGCGGCGATGACCGCCGCCGGGGTCTCGACCATCACGCCAAGCGGAATGTCGTGCCGGTAGTCCACTCCTCGCGCGTCCAG
The DNA here is from genome assembly GCA_051005405.1 of Gemmatimonadaceae bacterium. GTDB lineage: Bacteria > Gemmatimonadota > Gemmatimonadetes > Gemmatimonadales > Gemmatimonadaceae > JACDCY01. The sequence continues at coordinate 3,401 of JBPCJJ010000033.1, forward strand.
CTCGGCGGCGGCCTCGTCCAGCAGCGCGCGCGCCTGCCGCACTTCCGCGACGGAAACGATCAACGGGAGCATTATGCGCACGTCGCCGTGCAGCGCAGCGCGGAGCAGGGCCCTGAGCTGCGTCTTGAACAGCTCGGGCTCGTCGAGACACATGCGGATGGCGCGCCAGCCCAGAAATGGATTCGCCTCCACGGGATAACCGCCGATCGGAAGCTTGTCCCCGCCGAGATCGAACGTGCGAATCACCACCGGATGCCCTTCGAATGCCTGGACTACGCGAGAGTACTCGCGGTACTGCTCCTCCTCGTCAGGCATTGTCGCGCGGCCCACCACGAGAAACTCGGTTCGCATGAGTCCCACGCCTTCGGCGCCGCTGTGCGAGGCCTGCTCGGCTTCGTCCGGGAGATCCACGTTGGCACGCAGCGTGATCCGCACGCCGTCGAGCGTGAGCGGCTCGGCGGTCGCGAGCTGGCGTAGCTCGATCTCGTCCGCCTGCTCGCGCAGCGCGCGATCCCGGTAGGCCGCGAGGTGCTGCTCCGTCGGATTTACAATCAGCAGTCCGGACGACCCGTCGAGAATCGCCTGCTCGTGGCCGTGCAGCCGCTCAACCGCGTCCCGCAAGCCGACCACAGCCGGAAGCCCGAGCGACCGCGCGAGTATCGCGACGTGGGACGTGCGGGTGCCGGCGTCGGTGGCGATAGCCGCGATTGCGTTCCGGTCGAGCTGAACCGTCAGGCTCGGGGTCAGGTCGTGCGTGATGAGGATCGCGTTGGCGCCGGGCGGCAGATCGACCGGATCGTGATCAGGGAGGTCGAGCAGAACCGACAGCACGCGGATGTGCAAGTC
>JBPCJJ010000034.1:0-37984 GCA_051005405.1 Gemmatimonadaceae bacterium
GAACTACGGCGGCACCGCGCCGAGCGGGCCGGTCGCGAGATACGCGCGGGGCGACGACTACCACGAAGTCATGACGGACAGGCTTCGTGCGCTGCACGGCTGGTTGAGCGCTGAGCTCGGGCGCGACATCGCTGGAAAGGCGTACGTTGACACGGGGCCCATCCTGGAGCGCGACCTCGCGCGCAAGGCCGGGCTCGGCTGGTTCGGCAAGAATACGATGCTCGTCAACCCGGAGATCGGCTCGTTTTTCTTCATCGGAGCGCTGCTGCTCGATCTCGAGCTCGAGCCGGACGCACCGTTCGAGGCCGACCGGTGCGGCAGCTGCACCCGCTGCCTCGATGCCTGCCCGACGGACGCGTTCGTCGCGCCGCGCGTGCTCGACTCCACGCGCTGCATCTCGTACCTAACGATCGAGCTGAAAGGCGACATTCCCGGGGAACTGCACGCCGGCGTGGGCGAGCACATCTATGGGTGCGACGTGTGCCAGGAAGTCTGCCCCTGGAACGTCAGATTCGCGGTCAGCACCCGTGAACCAGCGTTCGCGCCGCGAGCTTCGATCGACGCCAAGAACGCGCGGACGCTCGGGGAGGAGATACTCGTGATGGACGATGACGCTTTTCGCGCGGCGTTCAGGAAATCACCGATGAAACGGGCGAAGCTCGCCGGATTGAAGCGGAACGCGGCAGTGGTGCTGGGGAATGTCTCTGCCGAAGACGGGACGGCGGCCCTCGAGGCGCTCACGCGCGCCGGCGGCCGGACGGGAATGCCTTGACAAGGGCTTCCTTTTTGCTGAAAGTGCGATAACCGCAACGCGAGGGACTCCGCCATACCATCGTTCTTCCACCGCACCCTCCTCGCCGCCGCCACGGTTGGGATAGCGTGCGGCGAGGTTCCCACCGAGCCAGTCACGCCAACGGAAGTGACGCTGAAGTTCTGCGGCGCGCCGGCCTGGATTGCCTACCAGGACGGCGATGGGGCGTGGACCGAGGCCAAGGGTGTGGCGACCGGGGCAGAGCATGCCTACACGTTCACGATGGCCTCGGCGAACGGGGGAGTCGCGGTCGTTCAGAGGAGAACGTGCAGCACCTCGAGCTATGTGGTATACGCGACGGCGGCAGAGCTCGCAAAGCTTTACCCGGGCGGGCAGTGCGGCACGCCGGGAGGCAAGACGATACACGGAAGCCTTACCGGTGGCTTCGCCGGCGGGTACGCGAATGTCGCGCTCGGGGGCGGGTACGACCAGATCTCCGGCGAGTCCGGCAAATTCACGCTTGAAGAAGTCGACCCGGGACCCCAAGATCTCGTTGCCTCGCGCGGCATGCCGGAGGCAGAGACAAGGTCATAATCCGGCGCGCCATCGATGTAGCGAATAACGCGACGCTTCCGGTGCTCGACTTCAACTCTTCCGAAGCGATTGCTCTGGACTCGGCCACACTTTCGATCCAGGAATTCGGAGGCGACGGCGTGGTGACCAATGCCTCCGTGTTTTCCTCGATCTACACGGCAAACGGCGGCCGGGGCGTGAGTTCCGCCGCTTCAGCGAATGGAACGACTTGGTATCGCGGACTCCCCGCGTCTGCCAGAATCGCCGGAGACATACACCAGATCGGCATGCTCGCCGGGGGTCGTTACCTCGACATGTTCGTCGGTCCACTCGCGAACCTGGCGGTGTCGCTCGGGCCCGTGGCCGCGACTCCCACGGTTACGACGCTGTCCGACGGCACGCCGAAGCGCATGCGCATGACTGTACCGGTGCAGGCCGCGTATCCCGGGATGGCGTTTGCCCGGTTCGAGACCGGGCACAGACCATACTTCTACGTTTCGGTAACGATGACGGAGGCGTATCGTGGGAGCGCATCATCGTGGATCCTCGACGTGCCCGACTTCGGCGCCAGCTCCGGCTATGATGCCTCGTGGGGCATGTCGGGGCCGCTCCGGAGCTGGGGTTCGGAGGTCTACGGCTGGGATGCCTTAGCAAAGTTTATCCCGACGATCGGTCTGACACGGCGTCGGGCCGGTACGGCAAGCACGTTCCCCGCCGCGTCGGCACTCCCCTCGCCGGGTGAAACCGAAAGTCGACAGCTCAGGCTGCCTTCGACCATAGACCCTCGATATTCACATCTGAGCTGTTCGGGGTAACACCGGCTCGCCTCAGGCGATCCTGTTCCGGCTCGACGGAGCGGAGCGAGCCCGGGATCATGCGGCCATCTTCATGGTTCCGCGGCCAGTGAATCCATTCGGGCGTTGCGCGCCGCTACAGAATCCGAAGCCGTCATAGCTCTGGTGATGCCGCGTGCACCTGGGAGCCCGGACGCGCCAATCGCGCTGTCTGCCTCACGCTTAGACGGAGCGGCGCCGGACTCCGGCGGCTCCTGCGACCGGCATCCTGCGAGCCCCAGCAGAGCGGACAGAACCATGATTTTTCTCACCTTGCCTCCTCAGGCTATGCGGGCTCCCGGCGCGACGTCCAGGTCCGGGGTCAGCAGAATCACGTCGGCCGGCGTCGGGCATGCGCCAAGCACGAGCACCTCGGACACGAACGGCCCGATCTGTCGCGGCGGGAAGTTGACCACAGCCACAACGAGCTTTCCAACGAGATCTTCCGGTTTGTAGTGCAGCGTGAGCTGAGCGCTCGATCGCTTGATCCCGATCTCGCCGAAATCGATGGTCAGCTTGATCGCTGGCTTCCTCGCCTCCGGAAACGGCTCGGCGGATAGCACACGGCCGACTCGTATGTCCACCGCGAAGAACTGATCCGGCGTGACGGTCGCGGTCATCTCGCGGCGGCGGCGTGAAGCGTGGACACGTCGATCACGAACCGATAGCGCACATCGCTCCGCAGCATCCGCTCGTACGCTTCGTTGATCTTGTCGATCGAGATGACCTCGACGTCCGCCTGCAGCCCGTGCTCGGCGCAGAAGTCCAGCATCTCCTGCGTCTCGCGGATCCCGCCGATTGCCGATCCCGCAAGCCGGCGGCGACGGGACACCAGCGGACCAGCTGATACTGGTGTCGGATCCGGTATGCCCACCAACACCATCGTCCCATCCAGCCGGAGCATGCGCAGGTAGGCGTTGTAGTCGTGCACCGCGGAAACCGTGTCGAGAATGAAATCGAACCGGCTCTTGTGTTCCGCGAACACGGCGGCATCCGCGGTCGAGATGAAATCGTCCGCTCCGAGCGCGATGGCATCGGCGCGCTTGCCCGGTGAGTGGCTCAGCACCGTCACATGCGCCCCCATCGCTTTCGCGATCTTGACGCCCATGTGGCCGAGCCCGCCGAGCCCGACGATCGCGACCTTGTCGCCCGCTTTCACGCCGAAGTGTCTGAGCGGCGAGTACGTCGTGATCCCGGCGCAAAGAAGCGGGGCCGCACCCTCGAGCGGAATTCCATCGGGGATCCGGACCACGTAATCCTCGTTGACGGTGATTCGGGTGGAATACCCGCCGAACGTCGGCGTCTTCCCGTCGCGCTCGCGGCCGTTGTACGTCGGGGTCATTCCGTTCTCGCAGTACTGCTCCTCGCCGGACTTGCACGCCGCGCAGTCGCGGCAGGAATCGACAAAACAGCCTACTCCGACAACATCGCCCACCTTCCACCGCGACACCTGAGCACCGATCCTCGATATCGTTCCGACGATCTCGTGTCCGGGGACCATGGGATATAACGACCCGCCCCACTCGTCCCGCACCTGGTGAATATCCGAGTGGCAGACGCCGCAAAAGCTGATGTCTATCAGAACGTCGTGGGGCCCGGGCTCGCGGCGATCGATCTCGATAGGGCCAAGCGGAGCGGCCTTGGACGGCGCGCCGTAGGCTGGGGTTGTTAGCATGGGTGTGTCCAGTGCCATTTCCGTTCCCCGAAGCTCGATCGTTGGACCGCCTTTCGCATAGCCCCGCAAAGCGACAACATTCCTCGCTGTGAAACAAGCCCATAAGCACCCCGTGGTGCACGTCGAGTATCCGGACTGGGTAGACTCAGCCGTAGACTGGCAGCGCAGCTACGGTACCGACAGTGAGCGGATGTCGCTTGCGATAGCCGTTTCCCGCGAAAACGTCGAGCGGGGAACGGGCGGCCCTTTTGGCGCCGCGATTTTCGACCAGACAACCGGAAAGCTGGTCTCGATCGGCATGAACAGCGTAGTGCGCCACAACAACTGCGCGCTGCACGCGGAGGTCGTCGCATTCATGATGGCCCAGCAACGGGTCGGGTCGTTCACGCTGAACGCCGTTGGCCTTCCGCCGCACGAGCTGTTCACGTCGTGCGAGCCGTGCGCGATGTGCCTCGGCGCCACGCTCTGGAGCGGAGTGCGGCGGGTGGTCTACGGCGCCGCGCGCGAGGATGCCTCACAGCTCAACTTCGAGGAGGGGCCCGTGTTTCCGGAGTCGTACAGGTATCTCGAAGATCGCGGGATCACCATCGATCGCAATGTGCTCCGGGCGGAAGCGCGCGAGGTCCTCGAGCTGTATCGCGCGAAGGGCGGCAAGGTCTACAACGGATGAAGATCACTCTGGACTCCGGCATGCTGGCCGAAGCGGTCGCCGCGCTGCGGGAAGCGAACCTCACGTTCGCAGGAGCCCATCCAGGAGAGAGCCCGGGCCGGCAGCCCGTCCACACCGTGTACGGCGGCGCGCAACTGTTCGCGTCCGACACGGTGTCCAAGCTCGGAACGGTCGCGCTCCGCGCGCTCGATACGTATGCCGGCGACCCGGCGACGCTCGGCCGTGCGCTCGACATATTGGATCATCCCGCGCTCGCGACGATCAACCAGCGCGTCCGGGACAAGCTGGCGCGCGAGCCGATCGAGGATTTCCGAATCGACTTCGAGGACGGATACGGGAATCGTCCGGACGCTGAGGAGGACGGTCACGCAGTAACCGTTGCGAGCGAGCTGGCGAAGGGAATGCGGAACGGCACGCTGTCGCCGTTCATTGGAATGCGAATCAAGCCTCTCAACGAGGAGCTGCGCGGGCGTAGCGTCAGAACGCTGGACCTCGTTTATACGGCGCTGTCGGAAGCCGGCGGGATGCCGGATCGATGGATCGTGACGATTCCGAAGATCACGATCATCGATCAGGTGGAGTTCACCGTCTCGTTGCTGCGGCAGCTCGAGCGCAAGCTCGGGCTGGCTGATGGAACGCTGAAGTTCGAGGCGATGGTCGAGACGCCGCAGATCGTGCTCGACGGGAGCGGGCGCTCGCTGCTCCCGAGATTGCTGGACGCTTCCGACGGACGACTGCGCGGCGCGCACTTCGGCACGTACGACTACACGGCAGGGATCAACATCACCGCCGCGCACCAGCGTATGCAGCATCCCGCGTGCGAGTTCGCCAAGCATTTCATGCAGGTGGCATTCGCAGGAACCGACGTATGGCTGTCCGACGGCTCGACAACGGTGATGCCGGTACCGGTTCACCGCGAGGTGAAGGGGGGACCCGCGCTCACGCAATCACAGCAGGCTGACAATGCGGCCAGTGTGCACGCCGCGTGGCGCATGCATTTCGATGATGTCCGCCACTCGCTCGCAGGCGGATTCTATCAGGGATGGGACCTGCACCCCGCGCAGCTCGTTACCCGCTATGCGGCGCTGTACAGCTTCTTCCTCGATGGGATCGAAGCCGCCGGAGTCCGCCTCAAGAACTTCGTCGGCAAGGCCGCGCAGGCAACGCTCGTAGGCGACGTGTTCGACGACGCCGCGACGGGCCAGGGGCTGCTGAACTTCTTCCTGCGCGGGATCAACTCCGGCGCGATCACGGAGCAGGAAGCGCTCGGGATGACGGGGCTTACAGAGGAGGATTTCCGCGGCCGGTCGTTCGTGAAGATCATGCGCGCGAAGAGGTGAGCGCGTCAGGCTGGGAGCTCGTCGATCTCGTCGCCCGCTGGGTACACGTGATCGCCGGAATCATGTGGGTCGGGAATTCCCTGCTCTTCAACTGGCTCGATCGAAACCTCGAGCCCCCGAAGGATGCGGCGCCCGGATCGCTGGGCGAGATCTGGCTGCTGCACAGCGGCGCGTTCTACTACGTCGACAAGACGCTGCTCGGGGGACGGTCTCTTCCGAGGCCGCTGCACTGGTTCGTCGTTCAGGCGATGACGACGTGGGGGAGCGGAGTCGTTCTGCTGATCGCAGTGTACTGGGCCGGCGGACGGGCGGCGATGGCCGATCCTGGGATAGCCCCGCTCAGCCACGGTCAGGCAGTAATTACCGGCATCGCGGCGATCGTTGTCGGCGCCGCGCTGTACGACTCCATGCAGAGATTCGTGGCACCGCGCGTGCCGCGCGCCGCGACCTTCGTCTGGATGACGGGCCTCACGACGATCTCGATCGCGCTGACCCAGCTGCTGAGCGGCCGGGCTGCCTTCCTGCACGTGGGAGCGATGCTCGGGACGATCATGGCAATGAACGTCGCGCACACGATCATGCCCTCGCAGAGACAGCTCGTGGCTTCGGTCGGTGAGGGCGGGATCGCGGACCCGGCCGTGAGTGATCGCGCCAAGCGCGTGTCGATCCACAACAACTACTTCGTGTTCCCGGTCATCGTGCTCATGCTGAGCAGTCACTTTCCGGCCGTCTACTCGAGCCGTCTGAGCTGGCTGCTGCTGTTGATCGTCCTCGCCGGGGGAGCGGCGGTCCGTCACATGCTTAACATCCGCTACTTCACGCGCGCATGGCCCTCTCTGCTCACCGCGACCATCGTCGCGGGCGTCGTCGCGATGTACGCGGTGATGCGCCTGGGCGCACCCGCACAGGTTTCCACGGTCGCCGATTCATCGGGTCCGGTCGTCTTCGCGGAGGTGCGCAGCGTGATCGACCGCCGCTGCACCGTGTGTCATTCCGCGAATCCCAGCGACATGACGTTCGGGCCGGCTCCGGGCGGCGTCCGGTTCGACGGCCAGGATCAGATCGAATCGCACTCCGCGCGGATTCGTGATCGGGCCGTGCTCACCCGCACGATGCCGCCAGCGAACAAGACGGCGATGACGGAGGCGGAACGGGCATTACTGGGACGATGGGCGACCCGACGCTGATCGACGACGCCAACGCAGGAAGGCTGAGTCCGAAGGTCGTCGGGCTCTGGCGACTGAACCTGCTGCTGTGGACGGCGTTCATCACGGGCGCGGCAGGGGCGGTGGGGTGGATGCTCGACCTCCGAACGCCTGGGTCGGTCGTAGCCGGAGCAGCGGCTGTTGCCGGAATGGTCACCGCGATCCTCTTGCCTCCCGCGCAGTATCGGAGCTGGTTGTTCGCCGTCGGGGACTCTGATGTCGTGATCCGGCGCGGCGCCTGGTGGCGTGTCACGAGCATCGTTCCGCATTCGCGCATCCAGCATGTGGACACGACCCACGGCCCGTTGGAGCGCAAGCTCGGCCTGTCGTCAGTCGTTCTTTTTACCGCCGGAACGGTGGGTGCTTCGATCACGATTCCCGGGCTGCCCTCCGATCAGGCGAACGAGCTTCGCGACCGGCTCGCGGCGCTGGGCAGGACGGGCGAGTCGGTGTGATGCCGGGCGAGGCTCAGCCGCCTGTAACGCAACGGCTTCATCCCCTCACCGTTCTCTTCACCGCCGTTACCATCGCGCGAGGCTTCGTCCTGCCCGCGGTGGTGACGGGAATCTCCGTAGCCAGAAGAAATCCGGGCGGCGCCATCGCATGGAGCGCGGTCATCGGCGGTAGCGCATCGCTCATCGGCGGAGCGGCGAAGTATCTGGCGTTTCGTTACCATCTCGCCGCCGACTCCCTCGTCATCGATTCCGGCGTACTACGGAAGCAACACCGGGTCATTCCGCTGGCGAGCGTTCAGAACGTCGACATACGCGAGACCGCACTGCAGCGAGCGCTCGGCGTCGCCACTCTGACCGTGGAAACCGCCGCTGGTGGCCGGGAAGCCGACGCGACGTTCATGGTGCTCGGACGGGAAACCGCCGAGACGCTGCGTCGGGGTATCCTCGCGCAGCGCACGCAGTTCACGCCGGCAGCGACTGAATCGACCCCCGCAGCGGAGACTCCGCCCGTGGATTCAGGGATCGTGATCACGACGCTCGCCCCTCGCGATCTCATCATCGCCGGCGCAACGGCGAATCACGCGGGTCTCCTGGTCGCCGCTCTCGCGGGCGCCTTCCAGTTCATCGACGACCTGCCATTTCCGGAATGGGCTTCGCGGCAGCTTGGGCAACTGGCGTTCGATGGATTCTCTTCGGCGATCACGATCGGGCTCGTGATGATCGCGATCCTGCTCGTGAGCGGATGGATTCTCTCAATTGCCGGCTCGCTCGTGGGCTACTACGACTTCATCCTCATCAGCCGCGAAGACAAGCTGTACAAGAGCCACGGCCTGCTGGGTCGCCGCCGGACGACCATTCCGCTCGCGCGCGTTCAGGCCATCCGTGTCGAGGAGTCGGTGCTGCGCCGGCCATTCGCGCTGGCAGCCTTGAGAGTGACCACGGCAGGCGCGGCGACGCAGCAGGAGGGTGGCGGTGCGGAAACAGTCGCACCAATCGCGCGCGCCGCGGAATTACCCCGACTCGCGGCGGCGATCTTTCCATCGCTGAACTACGCACAGATCGCGTTGCAGCCGGTGCACCCGAAGTCGCGGTCACGCGCGTTCATGCAGTATGCGCTCGTACTTCTCGCGCTTGCCGCAGCCACCACAGCGTGGCGGGCACAGCTGGCGTACATCCCCCTGCTGCTACTTCCGCCAGCATGGCTCCTGGCAGCGTGGCAATACAGGCACTGCGGGTACGCCACCGTGCCGCGTCACGTCGTCGCGAGAAATGGCGCGATCAATCAGATCACGTGGCTGGTGCCCACTCACAAGCTGCAGACGCTGCACCTGCGGGAGTCGCCGTTTCAGCGGCGACATGGGCTCGCGACTGTGGTGCTCGACACGGCGGGTGGTGGTGGTCACGCCAGCGTGCGGGATCTGGCGCGCGCGGACGCGACCCGCCTCATCGATTCACTGCGACGGTGATCAGGGACGCGTCAAGCGGCGCCCCCGTTCAGCTTCCCCGGTAGGTCGAATAGCCGAACGGGCTGAGCAGCAGCGGGACGTGATAATGGTCGTCCGCACCGATCAGGAAATTGATGGTTATCTCCGGATAAAAACAATCACGGCCGTCCTGCGAAAAATATTCCGCCACCAGAAATCTGAGACGGTATGTGCCGGGGCCCACAGGCGCGGCGCCTTGAATCTCCGGGACCCGGCCATCAGCGTCGGTCATGCCCGTTCCGATGACGTCGGAACCCTGCTCGAGCGTGACTTTTACCCCCTGCGCGGGGCGACCGAGCGAAGTATCGAGGACGTGGGTGCTGAGCGAGCTCATGCCGCATCTCCTTGGCCTAACAATTTCCGTAGTCTGATACTCGTGATCTTTCGTTGCTCTTCCGCGGCGACGGCGATCTCGGCATCGGCATCATTTCCCAATCGCCCCGTTACGATCGAGAGCAGTTCTTCAGCGTTCTTTCCGGTCGCACAGACTATATAGATGTAGCCGAACCGCTGCTCGTACTCGCGATTCGCAGTTGCTATCGCTTCACGGGTTCCCTCGGCCGCGCTCCCCACGCCAGCCTGCTCTCCGGCCGCCCACACCGCGCCGCGCTCGCTCTGCCGCCCGCTTTTTCGCTGCTCGCCGATCCGCGGATGGTGCGCGAACGCCTCGCGCCAGTCATCGGGTCCGAGCGATCGCCACGTATCGTCCGCGGCCTGCAGCAGACGCTCCATCGATCCGAAGGGGCGGCGGCCCACCATCGCTGACACCCACCGCGCCGACGCGCAGCAATCGGAGATCAGCTCCGCTGCGCGATCGGGCGGCATCGCGTCGAGCTGCGCGACCGAATGACTCACGTCAGTCGCGGGCGCTCAGGACGAAACCCGGCCGAACAGGCGCAGGCGCGCGACGCCGCCGTCCGGATAGATGTTCAGCCGCACGTGGGTCGTGGCTTTCGAAAGATGGCTCTTCCATTTGTGCCGTGCGTCGGCTTTCAGCGGGGTCTGCGCCAGGAGCTCTTCCCACCTGCTCGTGTCCGCATCGAATGAATCTCCCGCATCGAAGCACTCCAGCATCGCGCTACCGGGCGCATTGCCTTTGAAATGATCGGTGTCCAGCTCGATGCGCTCAATCACGCCGCGTCGCGCGAGTCGCACGATCGACCAATCGTGGCCCGGTCCCCTGCGGCGCTTGGTCTCCCAGCCATCACCCATGTGGGTCGATCGCCCCGGAATGATGAGGTTCTGCCGGTTGCCGTAGTGCATGTCGCTGCACGAAACGACGAAGCCGCCGTTAGACATCGCCGCCAGATCGATTTCCGAACCCGGCTCGAAGCTTCGCTCGTCCGGGACGACCTCCCCATGAACCCGCAGGCGCGCGACGCCTCCGTCCGGGAAGATGTTGAGCCTGAGGTGGGTGACCCGCTCCGTGCTGTCGATCTTGAACGGATTCGCTGCGTCACCCTGCAGCGCGGACTTCGCGAGCAGCGCGCTCCAGGCGACGTCGTCCCGGGCCATGCGGTCGCCGTGAATGTCGCCGTCGACCGCGCAGGCCTCGATGCTGGCGTGCTCTGGATAATTGCCCGTGAAGTAAGAGGTATCGATCACCACCCCGCGAACGATCCCCGGTATCCCCAGCCTCACTATCGCCCAGTCATGACCTGGAGTGCGGCGACGGCGCGTTTCCCATCCGTCCATCCATTTGCCGCGGTCGGTGTACTCGCCCTCGCGCCACTCGGGAGCGGCAGCTTTGATGAGGGCTTCCTTGGGCGCGAAAAAATCGTCGTTCGCCGCGACGACCGCGCCGCCGAAGCGCTCGGCGGCAAGATCCGGAAGGTCGGTAAAGCCCGGGCTACGATTCATGGCGCGTGGATGTACGAGGATCGTCACCGAATACTTGCCGCCCTCCAACATAAGTCGCCCGCACAACCCCGTAGAGGTCCCGTCCCGCGTACGGAGTGACCGGGTGCCTGTGAAAAAGCTTCGCGGGGTCGACCGCGAAGCTCGCTTCCGGGTCCCATGCGACAATGTCAGCATCGAACCCCTCGGCCAGTGCGCCTTTCCGCCCGTGCAGGCCCGCGAGCCTGGCGGGCGCCGCGCTCATCCACTCCGCAATCCGGCCGGGCTCACAGCCGCGAGCCCGCGCGCCCGTCCAGACAGCGGACAGCGAGAGCTGCAGCGACGCGATGCCTCCCCATGCGGAGAAGAAATCCCCGTGCGTGCGTTTCATGTTAGGCGGGCAAGGAGAATGATCGGACGCGATGAGATCGATATCACCCGCGAGCACAGCCTTCCACAGCGCGTCGCGCTCTTCGACCGAGCGGATCGGCGGAGCGCACTTGAACTCCGTGGCTCCGGCAGGAATCTCCTCCGCGGCAAACGTGAGATAGTGCGGGCACGTCTCCACGGTGAGCGGAAGTCCGCGCTTCCTTGCCGCGCGAATGAGGTCCAGCGAAGTTGCCGACGAAAGGTGAACGATATGTACGGGTGTCGGACACCGGCTCATCAGACCCACCAGCAGCTCGATCGCTGAACGCTCCGCCTTCACAGGTCGTGACGCGAGATAGCCAGCGTACGCAGATGAGCTTCCTCCAGGCAGTAGGTGCGCCGGATCCTCTGCGTGCACCATCAGCGGCAGTCCGAGCCGGGCTAGCACCGGGAACGCCTTGCTCAGGTCGCGCTCAGTCACGTGCGGAAATTCCTCGACGCCCGACGGCGAGAGGAAGCACTTGAACGCGAGGACTCCGGCGTCCCGCAGCCCTTCGAGCTCGCCCGTATTGCCAGGCACGACGCCACCAATGAATTCCACGTTGACGGCCGTCTTGCCGGCGGCGGCCGCACGCTTTACTTCGAGCGACTTCACAGCGGTCGTGGCGGGAATCGAGTTGAGCGGCATGTCGAGCAGCGTCGTCACTCCGCCGGCGGCGGCCGCGCGGGTCGCGCTCTCGAACCCTTCCCAGTTCGTACGCCCGGGCTCGTTCACATGCACGTGCGTGTCGACGATACCGGGCATCACCATGAGATGTGCGGCGTCCACCAACAGAGCATCGGGTGGGACGTCGTCCCACCCGGCAACACGAAGGATTTTTCCATGCTCGACATGTATCGATGCTGCGCGCACGCCGTTCGGTGTGGCAACCCGCTTGCCGCGTATCGCGAGCTTCATGTGGCTCGTGCTGTGGACGCGCCAAGTTGAACGGCGCGCACGCTCTGCCAGTCATTGGCACCCCTCAGCCGGTCTCTCCCCAGAACCGCCGCAGTAAGTTCGTCGCTACCCGCATGCGATACTCCGCGGTGGACCTGATGTCATCTATTGGCTTGATCTCGCTCTCCAGCACACGTACCGCTTCGTCAATCCCGGCGCCTGACGCGAGCGCGGCCTCCGTTTGCGGCACCCGCACCACGGTCGGCCCGACGCTACCGAACGCGATCCTCGGGCTGGATGACCGGACTCCGGCCACTACGATCTTCGAGATCGCCTGCGCCGCGCGCGTGCCAACCTTGCGGAACCACTGCCTTCCCTCGACCGGCGGGATCTCGATCGCGACGATCAGCTCGTCAGGCCGCATCACCGTTGCGCGGTAGCCTGTGTAATACTCAGTGAGCGGCACGCGCCGCTCGTCATCCGCACTGCGCAGCACCACCACCGCGTCAGCCGCAGCCAGCGTGGGCAGCGAGTCGCCGGCTGGTGAGCCGTTCGCGATGTTCCCGCCGACGGTGCCGCGATTCTGTATCTGTACGCCGCCCACCTGACGCGCGGCCTCCACCAGCATCGGCAGTCGTTGAGCTACGAGCGGCGAGCGGATCAGAGACGTAAAGGTCGCGAGCGCGCCCAACACGAGGTTGTCGCCTCGCTCCGAGATCCCGCGCAGCTCGTCCAGCGCCCAGATGTCGAGGAAGCGCTTCTGATCCAGAGTTCCGAAGTTGAGCGCGACGTACAGATCGGTCGCGCCGGCGATCGGCGTTCGCTCTTCGTCCCGCACGATCCGGAGCGCGTCCTCAAGCGAGGTGGCACGGCACATATCTAGACCCGAGATGGCCGTCCTCATGCAGTCACCGCGCTGCCCGCTTCGTCTGTGGACGGCAGTCCGCGCCACTTCATGACCGCCCGGTATATGGCCGAGTAGCCGGTGCACCGGCAGAGGTTGCCGGCCAGCGCCGTGCGCACTTCGTCCAGAGTGGGAGCGGGACCGAGCGATAGCGCCGCCATGATCATCCCCGGCGTGCAGATGCCGCACTGCGCGCCCACTTCATCCATGAAGAGCTTCTGCAGCGGATGCTCGCCATTCAGCCCCTCGACGGTCGTAACTTCCGCGTCCGCAACCTGCGACACCGGGATGATGCACGAGCAGACCGGCTCGCCGTCGATCAGAACGGTGCACGCGCCGCACTCACCTTCACCGCAGCCTTCCTTGGTACCGGTGAGACCGCACTCTTCGCGCAGCACGTCGATGAGGCGAGCAGCGGGGTGCGTCGCCACTTCCTTCACGGCGCCGTTGAGCATGAACTTCATGCGCGCGCCACACAGTTGGCGATCAGCTCTGGAGTCGCCGGAATCTCCCGGACGTCGAGCCCCATGTGCCGCAACGCGTTCACCACGGCCGGCGCCGGACCGTCCATCGGAAGCTCACCAAGGCCTTTCGCCCCGAACGGGCCGCCGGGGTACGGATTCTCCATCATGACGATGTCCATCTCAGGCGTGTCGAGCGTGGTCGGAATCGTATAGTTGGTCAAAGTCGAGTTGGCCATCGCGCCGTTCAGCATCACCACGCGCTCGAGCAGCGCGTAACCCATTCCCTGTGCGGTGCCGCCCTCAATTTGCCCGCGAGCCAGTGCCGGATGAATCGGCCTCCCGAATTCCTGCACCGCGGTGATCTTGAGCGGCCGCACTGCGTAGGTGTCGGGATCAAGCTCCAGCTCGACGACGTCACACCCCCAGCCGTATGTCGCGTACGCGTCGCCCAGGTACGTCTTGTCGTCCCACTGAATCCAGTCGGGCGGCTCGTACATCCGCTCCACCGTGAAGGGACCGCTGCGCTTGTAGTACTCCGCCGGCGAGAGACCGCCAAGCTTCTCCTTCATCTCGTGCGCGCACTCCTCGAGGATCTTGCCGACAACCATGCACGTCCGCGACGCAACCGTGGGCCCGCTGTCCGCAACCTTCGACGTGTCCGGCTGCGCGACCTCCACGTCCTCATACGGGATGCCCAGCGCATCGGTCACGATCTGCGCGTGCATCGTGCGCGTGCCCTGGCCGATCTCCGTGCTGCCGGTAGCGATGCGCACCCCGCTCGGAGTCAACTCCAGCCGTGCTTTCGACTTGAGGTTCCTCTCGCCCGCGCCAGTAAATCCCGCTCCATGGTAAAAAAGCGCCAGGCCGATCGTGCGATTGGTGCCCTTGTACTGCTTGCGCTTGCGTACGAAGTCTGTGCGCCTGACCGCCTCCTCGAGCACCATGTGCGCGCTGCAGTCGTCCCGTAGAGTTTGCCCCGTCGCGGTCCTGTCACCGGGGCGCAGCGCGTTGATTCTCCGCAGCTCCACCGGATCCAACCCCAGATGCTCGGCGATCCGGTCCATGTGAACTTCGACCGCGAACTCCGTCTGGGGGGCGCCGAACCCGCGAAACGCGCCGTTGGGCGGAGTGTTGGTGAACACCGTGCGTCCCCGGATGCGGATATCATCGCATCGGTATGGACCCGCCGCGTGAATGCATCCGCGTGAAAGCACGGTCGGGCTCAGCGTGACGTACGCGCCGCCATCCATCAGAATATCGACATCCATTGCCACGATCCGTCCGTCTTGCGTCAGCCCCGTGCGGTGCCGCACGATCGCCGGGTGACGCTTGGTCGTCGCGACCATGTCTTCGACGCGGTCATAGATGATCTTCACAGGCCTGCCGGACTTCAGCGCGAGCATCACTGCGTGACCCGCTATCATCGACGGGTACTCCTCCTTCCCTCCGAAGCCGCCGCCAGTCTCCGTCTGAATCACGCGCACGTTCGGATGCGCGGAGCCGAGCAGGCAGCGAAGCGCCTTGATCACATAGAACGGGCATTGCACAGAGCCGTGGATCGCGATGCCGCCATCTTCCGGCACGGCGATCACGCCGTTGGGCTCGATGTAAATGTGCTCCTGATGTCCGGTGCGATACGTCCCTTCCACGACGACATCAGCCCCGTCGAGCGCTGCCGCTGCATCACCTTTTACGATGTCGATCGATTTGTACACTCGGTCCGATCGCTCAGGATCGAACAGCGGCTCATCTTCCTCGTATTCAATCTCGACTCGTGCCGCATTCAGCTTCTCCTTGTCCTCGTGGGCCAGAAGCAGAATCGGCTCCGCCATATGGCGAACTTCCGTCTCCACGAGAAAAGGCTGATCCTGCTCCATCAGATCCACCGCGTTCTTCGCGGGGACATCACGGTAGTCCACCACCGTGAATCCTGACGTGTCGAAGTCGAGCCGGATCGACCGGACCCGTCCGCGCGGAATCGTCGAGCGAATGGTGCGGCCGAAGATCATCCCGGGAAACGTGATGTCGTCGGCGTACTTCGCGGCGCCTGTGGCCTTCCCGATCCCGTCTTTTCTGGCGACGCTGTTTCCTACTGCTGCCATTCGGTCGCCTCCTCTCGGTTGCGGTCCGTCACGGGCGGTCAGGCACGCGACTCTGATTCAAGCCGGAAGATGCCGACTGCATCGCCGCCCGACAAGCGCGGGCTCGCAGGCGCTGGACGGAACCCAGGCCGCCGGTCACATTAAAATCCATGAGCAGTCTCATCGCGATCACCGAATCGCTCAGGCACGCCGCCGCGGCGGGCGAAGCCGTCGTGCTGGCAACGGTGGTGCGGGTCGTTGGTTCGAGTTACGGCGGCGTCGGCACGCGGATGATAATCCGCGTGGACGGCACAACCGTCGGTCTGGTGAGCGGCGGCTGCCTCGAGTCGGACCTGTGCGCGCACGCCGTCGAAGTGCACGCCTCCGGTCTCGCGCGCGTCGTCACGTACGATGCGCGCGTGGACGATGATGCCGTGTGGGGACTCGGGCTCGGCTGCAACGGCCTGATCGACGTCCTGTTGCAGCCGCTGGCGCCGACGCACGCGGTCGCTCTGGCGGATCTGCTCGCGAGCGCGTTGTCAGCCGACGAGCGTTCTGTGATCGCTACGGTGACTCATTCGGAACCGGCGAACGGCGATCCCGCGGTGGGCGCGCAGGCGTTGTTCGCCCACGACAGCACCCGGGCCGTCGGTGACTGGGCCGGAGACGCAGCGCTTTCCGCCGCCGGTGCTCACATCGCCGAGGCGCTCACGGAAGGCCGCCGCGGACTCGTGCACCAGATCGGCTCCACGCAGATCGCGTTCGAGGTCGTGACCCCCGCGGTTCGGCTGGTCGTCTGTGGCAGCGGGCCCGACGCGGCGCCGCTCTGCAGCCTGGCGCGCGGGCTGGGGTGGGACGTGGACGTAATCGACCATCGCGCGGTCACCGAGGCTCACGCCGTGCGATTCCCGGGCGTGCGCGTCCGGGAGTGTCCCGAAGCCTCGGGGCTCGGCGGAGTCGTGAAGCTGACCCCCCGGACGGCAGCTGTCGTTATGTCCCATCACTTCGCGCGCGACACGAATTATGTGGCTGCTCTGCTCATCGCTGGAGTCGCGTACGTCGGGGTGCTGGGGCCGTGCGCGCGAACGGAACGGATGCTCGCGGAGCTGGCAAGTCGGGGCGAGAAGATTCCTTCGAGCACCGACGCGCTGTTCGGTCCGGTCGGCCTCGATCTCGGCGGCGATGGGCCCGAGGCGATCGCGCTCGCGGCTGTCGCGGAGATTTCCGCAGTCATGCACGACCGCGTGCCCTCCCATTTACGTGATCGGCACATGGCCCTGCACGATTCGGCCCGGCGCTGACGACTATCAGTCCTTCGCGCGTAGCAGCGGTAGTGCTCGCCGCCGGTGGCTCCGCGCGGATGGGTCGCCCCAAGCAACTGATTCTCCACGACGGGGAGCCGCTCGTCTCACGCGCGGCGCGATCCGCGACCGATGCCGGCGCCGATCCCGTCATCGTCGTCCTCGGCGCGAACGCGGCGGAGATCCAGCCGGTGATATCGCGGCTTGCGGGAGTCACGGTGGTCGTCAACCCGGACTGGCGGGACGGATTGGCGTCATCGCTCGCCACCGGATTGCGCGCGGCGGTGCAAGACGGCTCCTGCGACGGCGTACTCGTGACGCTCGCCGACCAGCCGCTCGTCGATGGCGGCACCCTGCGTCCGCTGGTCGCGGCGTTCCGCGACGGTGCGCGACTCGTCGCCTCCGGATACGACGGCGTGCCGGGCGTTCCCGCCCTGTTCGGCCGGGAACATGTGCCGGACCTGCTGGGTCTCAAAGGAGATACCGGCGCCGGCCCCTGGCTGAGAGGGCACATGCCGGAAGTCTCCATCGTTCCGCTCGGCAGCGCAGCGCTCGACCTGGACACGCCCGCGGACGTGGAGCGACTGGCCGACTAACCCGGTTGTCACTAGCCTCATCATCGTGAAGACAGTCATCGCTCTCGCCGTAGCCGTGGCTTCGATCCCGTCGCTGCTCCCCGCACAGCAGACCGGAGACACGCCGCCGCCTGCCTGCTGCCAACGCGTCGAGATCATCGCGAACCGCAGCTCCGGGTTTGGGCGCGTGCCAGAGTACATGAGCGTGTGGGTGGAGCCGTCGTCCAGGCACTGGGCGTTCGACCCCGCGTTCGTAGCCGAAGCGCGCGAAGCGTTCGGCGTGTGGTCGGACGCCGGCGTGCCTGTCATCTTCGACTTCACGGCCGATTCGACGCGCGCGATGATCCGCATTTTCTGGCGCAACCGCTTCAGCGATCCGGTGACGGGCCGCTCGACGTGGTGGACCGCGGACGGACGACTGGGGCGCGTGGACATGGAAGTCGCGCTCGCTGCGCACCCTGGAGTGGACGCGGAGATCGTGCGCGCGGTGGTAATGCACGAGATCGGACACCTGCTCGGCTTCAGCCACACCAACGAGCCCGACAGCATCATGTCGTATTACATTAGCCGCGCGGAGCTGTCGAAGAGGGACGTCGCCAGAATGAGACAGCGATTCGCCGTGCGGCCAGAGCGGCCCTGACGGCGACTTCGCCGTGAGTATTGGACGGGGCAGGAAATTGCAGACGGAGCGCGCATGACGACTCCCGAGAACCGCCTCGACGCCGAAGGCAATTACGACGTCGCGATTGTGGGCGGCGGACCCGCTGGTCTTAGCGCCGCGATCTGGCTGGCGCGGTACGAGCGATCGGTAGTCGTGGTGGATTCCGGCGACCCGAGAAACTGGGAGACCCGCGGCATAAACGGCTTTCTCGGCTTGCCCAAGGTCAAGCCGCCCGATCTGCGCGCCTCCGGCCGGGACGAGTGCCGGCGGTACGGAGTGCAGCTGATCGACCAGGAAGTATGCACCGTCAAGCGGACCGGCGCGTCTGGCCTCGCGCTCGACCTGGCGGACGGTCGCGCGCTGTCTGCGCGGCGCCTGCTGCTGGCGATCGGCGTAAAAGATGTGTGGCCCGACGTTCCGGGGCTCGACGCCTGTTACGGCGAGAGCGCCCACGTCTGTCCCGACTGTGATGGTTACGAAGTCAAGGGCAAGAAAACCGTCGTAATCGGGACGGGGAGGCGCGCGGTCGGCATGGCTCTCGCCCTCGCCAATTGGACGGACGAGATCATCATCTGCACGAACTGCGGCGCACAGGACTTGAGCGAGGAGATGCTGGAGCAGCTCCAGGCACTGAACATTCCGGTTCTGTGCGAGCGCGTGCAGAGTGTCACTTCGATGGAAAGCGACGTCAGCTCGATACAGCTCGAAGGCGGAATGCAACTGGACTGCGAGCAGATCTTTTTTTCCCTCGGGCAACATCCCGCCGACGATCTGGGCGCGCAACTCAGGTGCGAGCGCGACGACGCCGGCCTGATCGTGGTGGATAACGGACAGCGCACTTCAGTCGAGAACGTGTACGCTGCCGGCGACATCACGCCAGGTCCGCAGCTGGCAGTTTCAGCGGCCGCAGCAGGAGCGGTGGCAGCGATCGCGATTCACAAGTCGCTGCTGCCGGAAGAATTAAGGATGCCTGACTGAATGGAGTGACTAGAGACTAGTCACCAGCGCAGCGTCACCCTTTGCGCATTCCCCTTCCGCACCACGTCCAGCTGCAGCGTCTTCGCCGGGCCGGCGTGAATCATCGCCATGTGGAGCCCGGCAGGATCCAGAATCTCCGCAGATGCCGCTCGCACGACCACATCTCCGGCGCGAAGTCCCGAGCGTTCTGCGGGAGTCGCGGCAGGAACGTTCACCAGCAGGACTCCCTTCCGTACGCCCAGCACATCACCCAGTTGCGGATTCACGGGCACCATCTCGGCGCCCGCGACCAGCATCCCTCCCGACGGAGTTCCAAACGCGATCAGCGGAGATACCGAAGGATTCATCACGGCTTCGCGCTCGAGCGCGCGAACCGTTCTCCGAGCGACGTCTTCGGCGAGCGCCACTGCACGCGGAGCGAAAACGGTGCTGGCCTCCCTCAATTCGGCGACGGAGCGTTCCAGCTCGGCCGCTCCCGGGCGCGGTGCTCGGACCATTACTTGCGCGCCAGTCGGCGCCATCGGCGCCGTCATGCGGAAACCGAACCTCCCCGCGGGACGTTCTCCGACAACGACATTCACCGTGCGTCTCGCGTTTCGCATCAGCCGAATCGAGAGTCTCTGGCCCGGCCGAAGCAGCTCCGTCATCGGCACTCCACGTCGCACGAAGTCATGACCGTTGAAGGCGAGCAGCGTATCTCCCACCTGCAGCCCCGATCGCTCAGCGGGTGAGCCTGGCTCAATTGCTTCGATGACCGGATAGGAGTTGTAGGAGATCATCAAACCCTCGCCGGTCTGGTCGATCTTGGCCTCGGCCGAGTAGTGGATACCGAGCCACCCCGTCGGCTTGGCCAGCTGAGTAGCGCGCGACGCGGGCGTGCCCTGACCCCGCGCGACCTGCGCGCCAGCCACCGATGGGACTCCGCCGGCGGCGAAGACGGTCAGTGTAAGCACCAATGCGACGCCGGAGCGTCTGTGCGGCTTGCTCATCAGAAGCTGTCGATCCTCGATCCCGGCGGGAGAGAGGTTTGAAGTTGACGCAGCGTCGACTCACGTGCTCCGGCAGCGGCGATGTAATACCGGTTGATCACGGGGTCTGCCGGCGCATCCTCGAGCGCGGTCATCGACGCCTGCATCACGTTGTCCAGCGCGGCGAGTCGCGCACGGTAAACGTCGGGCTGCGTCTCGTCGCCCAACGGATTGTTGGTCATCAGGAAGGTCGCGGCGCGCTCGTACTCGCGCTGCGAGCGATACAGCGCGGCCAGCGCTTCGGCGTTGGACGTAAAGCTCATCGAAAAGTTCGACGCCAGTCCGACCGGGGCATCCGTCGCGGCGGCCGGTCCGGCCTGCGCCACAGCGTCGCCCGTAGCTGGAGCCGCCGGCGAGGATCTTCCGATCGCAACGCCGCCCGCAAGGAAGAGCAGAGCCGCCGCGGCACGCAGCGCCCATTCGCTCATGTGCCGGCGGCGGCGCGACGGGCGCGCTACCGCGGGGACGCCGGGAGGGGTCAGCGTGAGAATGGGCGACGGCTTTCGCGTGATCAGTCCTTCGTCGCTCAATACGACGCTCAACGCATCCCACGAAGTCAGCGGCGCACTGTCGCGCATGCCCTCGGCGGCGGCAAGTCCGCGCAACATGCGGTACGCCGCACGCTCGCGCTCACACTCCGCGCAAGTGCCCAGATGAGCAAGCTCGGTATTCGTCGGCTCGGATTCACCGAGCTCGATCAGTCTTTCAGCAGGCAGATGCAACATGACTCCCATTCCTCGCCGGCCAGGTATCGTCGATCACGTGCGCGAGAAGCCGGCGAAGTTTCGCGCGCGCCTTGAATAGTTGCGATTTGGAGCCGCCCGATGTGATGCCGAGCTGACCCGCTATCTCCTCGTGCGTGTACCCCTCCACGTCGTGCAGCACGAACACCGTGCGCGCACCCGGCGACAGCTGCTGCATCGCCTGGTCGATCGACTCCGCGAGAAATCCGCGATCCGAATCCGGCTCCGTCGCGGCCGAATCGTCGGCGATGTCGACCTCCCGCTTCTCGATGCGCCGCACCTTGCGCAGGGCGTTGAGCGTACGGTTGACCGCTATCCGGTGCGCCCACGTTCCGAACTGGGCCTCCCCGCGATAACCCGGTAGCGCGCGGAATATCTGGATCCAGACTTCCTGAGCGATATCGGCCGCAAGCTCCGCGTCCCCACACAATCGACGCACTACCGCGTCGATATGCGGGGAGTGCTGGCTCCACAGGGAGCGCAGCGCATCCTCGTCGCCATCACGAGCCCGTTTAAGAATCAGCTGGTCAGCCGTCATCGAGTGCTGTACTATGAGTCACCCCTGGGCCCTGGACGGTTTCCCCGGAACCATGGGGGGCCATATAAGGTAGATATTAGGTACCGCCGCATTCCTCTGGAGTTGCCGTGCTCAGGATCGTCGTAACAGTGCTCGGGCTCTCAGCCGCGAACGACGGATTGCCGTCCAAGAAGCCCTCAGCCGTCGGAATGTCGGCGGTCCGGCTGGAATCCGTAGAGCGCATAGTCACCCGCGGCATAGATGCCGGCGGATACCCCGGCGCCTCGGTCGTGGTCGGACGCAGGGGCGCGGTCGTGCTCCAACGCGGATTCGGGCGGTTGAGCTGGAGCGCTGAGAGCAACTCCGTCAGCCCCGACACCAGTATCTACGACGTTGCGTCGCTCACGAAAGTCGTCGGCACTACAGCCGCCATCATGGCGCTGTACGACGACGGAAAGATCAAGCTCGACGCCCCGATAACCAGGTACCTCCCGCAGTTCACCGGCGGCCTCAACGACATGGCCACGGTGAGCGATCTCCTGACTCACCGCTCTGGACTGCCCGCAGCCCGGAATCTCTGGCGCGGGTCGACATCGCCGGACGCGGCCCGCGCCCTCGTGTTGTCAACGCGCGTCAGGGACATCCCAGGGCGCAAGTACGAATACTCCGATCTCGGCGCCGACTTGCTCGGCTTCATCGTCGAGGCCGTATCGGAGCAGCCGATGGACGTGTTCCTCCACAACCGCGTCTTTGGCCCGCTCCGAATGACGAACACATTCTTCCGACCGGCAGATTCGCTGCGCTATCGCATCGCGCCGACCGAGCTGATATCGCCGCGCGGGTATCCGATTCACGGACAGGTCCACGACGAAAACGCCCACGCGCTCGGCGGGGTAGCTGGGCACGCCGGCCTCTTCAGCACGGCCTCCGACCTGGCAGTGTTCGCGCAGATGTTGCTCAACGGAGGCACGCACGACGGCACGAGGATCTTCGCGGACAGCACGGTCACCCTGTTCACGCGACGCGCCGCAGGCCATCGCGCGCTCGGATGGGACACCGCCGAGGGCGATTACGGGTCCGGGAAATACCTCACACCCCGCGCGTACGGCCACACAGGATTCACCGGGACGTCCATGTGGATCGACCCCGACCGCCAAATGTTCGTGATCCTGCTCACCAACCGCGTGCACGCCGCCAGAGCGCGCTATCCGGGAAGGGTCATAGCGGACGTACGCTCGGACCTGTCTGATGCCGCTGTCCTGGCGGTGATCGATGGACCCCAGGGCGCTATGAAAATGCCGACGGCCTTCCGGGCGGACCGGCGGATCGGCTGGAATACGGACCCCGCCAAGGTCAGAGCGGCAGCGGCGGCGGCAGCGCGCAAGCGCGCAGCCGCGAGACGAGCCAGAACCCGCGCTGCCGCCGCTGCGAAGAAGCGCGCTGCACCCGCGACCACACGCGCGCGAGCCGCCGGTAGGACTGAGTGACCGCAGAGCCGGACGACGCGCAGGTGAGCACGGAAAGCGCCGCTGACGGAAGCACAGCCGTCAGCGAGGAGCAGGTCAAGCTCGCTCTCCGGCGCGTGAAAGATCCGGATCTTCACCTCAACATCGTGGATCTCGGGCTGCTTTACGGGATCAGAATCGACGGCTCCACCGTGAACGTCGACATGACGCTGACCTCTCCCGCCTGCCCGTCCGGCCCGGAGATCGTGGGAAGTGTCGAACGCGAGGTTGGCGCCATCGATGGAGTGGAGAGCGTCAAGACGAACATCGTGTGGGCGCCCTTCTGGACACCCGACAGGATCGAGCCGCGGGTGCGCGCTTATCTAGGGCTGTAACGCGCGCAGGAAGTCCGGTCCCAGCTCCCTTGCCTGCCACTTCCTGAGCTCGGAAACCTCGGCGAGCTCGTCCGCCGTGCCGGGATTTCGTCGCGCCACCGCCTCGATTCGCTCACGCGAGCATAGCACGCCGGGATCGAGCTGCAACCTCTTCGCGGCGACGTCCCTTGCCCCTTTGAGGAGCGTCGCTCGCCGGTCGAAATCGGGGTCCTTCTGCCATCTCAACGACTTGGGGTACTTTGGGAGGCTCCCCTCGGTGACGGCCAATCCACTCGCTATCGCGCCGAGAATCTCGCCCGACGCGCGCTGCGCCAGCGACCGCGGCATTCCCTTGATTCCGAGTAGCTGATCCTCCCGCGTCGGCGCTGTCCGGGCGAGCTCCAGCAGAACCTCGTTCGCCATGACTCGAAATACCGCGCGGTCCAGCTCCGCCGCCTTCGTGTCACGCCACTTCGCCAGCTCGCCGAGCAGAGCGAGCTCGCGCCGCGTGAGGTCTCGTGCTCCCTTTATTCTCATGAACGACAGCGATCCGTCGTCGGCGGCCCATCTCGTTCCTTCCAGCAAATCAAATTCCTCTCGCGCCCATTCCATGCGGCCAAGCCGGTCGAGCTCGGTCGCGAGGAGATCGCGAAGCTGGAGGAGATGACGCGTGTCCTCCTGCGCATATTCCAGCATGTCCTGCGGCAAGGGGCGCATCGACCAGTCGGCACGCTGATGCTTTTTCTCGAGCTTGATGCCCAGAAACCGTTCGAGCAGCGCGCCCAGACCGAACGCCGGAATCCCGAGCAGCTGCGCGGCGATGCGCGTGTCGAAAATCTTGTTGGGATGCCATCCGTAATCCTGATGCAGCAGTCGCAGGTCGTAGTCTGCGTCGTGCAGGACGACTTCGACCGACCGGTCAGCGAGCAACGCTCCGAGCGCGGGCAGCTCGCCGGCAGTGAGCGGATCGATGACGGCCGTCACATCACGGGTCGAGAGCTGGACGAGATAGATCCGGTCCACGAACCTGTGGAAGCTGGCGCCTTCGGTATCGATCGCGATCCGGTCCACGCGCCCGAGCGACGCCACGAGCTTCTCGGCGTCGGCTGGAGAATCGACGTAAAGCGCCTTGTGACGGGCGTTCATGGGAGCTTCGGACGCGGTTTGCTGGTCGGCTTGTGCTGGCATGTGGATATGGGGGGAATCTAGTGACCGCCCCCCACGCGTCGGACCTGCCTCTCTATCGCAGGTTCCCCGCGCTACGCCGTCTTCCACGCGCCCGTCTCTGCACCCTCCCGTCGCCGGTCGTGCACGCTAGTGGGGTCCACGAGCGTCTCTGGATCAAGCGTGACGACTTGAATGCTGTCTCGTTCGGCGGGAACAAGGTACGATCCCTCGAATTCCTGCTCGGCCAGGTTAGCGCGGGCGACACCGTTCTCACAATTGGCGGAGCAGGATCGACGCATGTGCTTGCCACAGCCGCCCACGCCCGCATGCTTGGCGCGCGCACGGTCGCGATGCGTTGGAAGCACGACATGAACCCCGGCGCCGAGCGAGTCTCCGAATTGATCTCGGGATCCGCGACGGGCTCCGTCTCCGCCAATGCCGTTTTCGCGATCGCGCGGGCTCTGGGGCACCGCTTCCGGAATCGCGTCCACTACGTCCCCCTCGGCGGAAGCACCCCGCTCGGCGTGCTGGCGCAAGTGAACGCCGGACTGGAGCTCGCGGAACAGATCGCGGCCGGGCTTCTTCCGAAGCCCGCGCGTGTCGTTCTACCACTCGGGAGCGGAGGCACCACCGCCGGACTGGCCCTCGGACTGGCGATCGCGGGGCTCGACGTAGAGGTGGTCGGCGCGCGAGTCGCCCCGCGGCTTGCCGCGAACAAGCTTCGTGTCGCCAAGCTCGTCGCCGACACGCGCGCGCTGATATTCAGCGTTACTGGTGAACAAGTGGCGCGGGTCCCGCGCGGAATGGTCCGTGTCGTGCACGACGTATTCGGCGGCGCGTACGGGCGCATTCTTCCCCAGGCGGTGGAGCCGGCCGCGCTATTGCTCGGTGAATGCGGGATCCGTGTCGATTCGACTTACAGCGCCAAGGCGTTCGTCGCCGCTCTTGCCTCCGCGCGTGATCACGATGGCCTCACCCTCTTCTGGTTGACTTTCGATGGGCGATGTCTCGACGCTCCATAACGGATTAGCGGTAGCGTACGACGAGGTCGGCACGGGCGTCCCGGTCGTCCTGCTCCACGGCTTCCCGCACAATCGCTCGCTCTGGGCCCCGCAGACCAGCGCGATGGTCGAGCACGGGCGGTGCATCGCGCCAGACCTGCGCGGATTCGGTGATTCGGGATGTGAAGGCCCGTTTTCGATGGATCAATACGCGGAGGACATCGTCGCGCTCCTCGACAACCTCGGCATCGACAAGGCCGTTGTCGCGGGGTTGTCGATGGGAGGCTACGTGGCTTTCGCGCTATGGCGCCTAAGGCCCGAGCTCGTTCGTGGGCTCGTGCTCGCGGACACTCGCGCTGGCGCCGATTCGTCCGAAACGCGCGCCAAGCGATTGGAGTTGATGGCGGTCGCGAGGGACCAGGGAGCCGCCGCAGTCGCGAATGCGCAGATCACCGGGATGGTGGGCGCCTCGACGCGCGCGCAGAACCCGGCGCTCGTGAACGGCTTGCATCAGATGCTCGCGAGCGCTCCGGTCGAAGGAATCGTCGGCGGATTGCAGGCCATGATGGACCGCCCTGATTCGACCGGCCTCCTGGCCACGATCGACGTGCCGACGCTGATCATCGTAGGCGAAGAAGACGCGCTGACGCCTGTGAAAGAATCGCGGGCCATGCACGCCGCGATCAGGGGAAGCACGCTGCAGGTGATCCCCGGCGCCGGCCACGTCAGCAACCTCGAGAAGCCCGCAGCGTTCAACCACGTGTTCGGCGAGTTCCTAAGCGCGTTCAACTACGCCTGACCGCGCGGCTTGGTCGCGAATGCCGACCGTAACGCGCTCCCGAAGGCGCCGGGCTAGCGCCCCGGCCGGCCGGGCGGAGTGTCGCTCTTGAAGACGTCGCGATTAATCTGCACGAACTGCTTCATGTTCGCGGGCACGTCCTCTTCGGGGAAGATCGCCGTCACCGGACACTCGGGCTCGCAGGCCCCGCAATCGATGCATTCGTCCGGGTGGATGAAGAGCTGGTCCGGACCCTCATAGATGCAATCGACCGGACAGACATCGACGCACGCTCTGTCCTTGGTGTCCTTGCAGGCTTCCGTTATTACGTAGGGCATTCGTTGGTTGACGCGTGGAAACGGGGGCGAGACGAATAATAGACGCCGCGCCGAGTCCGCTCAACGCTCAGTGGGGCGGAAGCCTGTTGAATCACTCGTGCAACTCGGGGTTGAGCCGGTAAAGCGTCACCGTGCGGCCGATCACCTGGACCACCTCTGAGCGGGTGCGCTTCGCGAGGACTTCGGCGGCATCCTTCGCCTTGAGGTCGGTCCCCTTCCCGATCTTCACTTTCACCAGCTCCCGCGTGCGCAGCACGTCCTGCAGCGACGCGACCAGCGCGTCGTTGATCCCCTGCCCACCGATGTGAACTGCGGCGTCAAGGTGGTGCGCATCAGCGCGCAGTGTGGCCCGATCTTTTCCTTTCATCGTTCAGAGCCCCGGCAGTATCCGCCGTATGATAGCCGCGCGGTCACAGCGCGCGCTCCCGGCCGGCGATCTGAAAGAATGCTCGAACGTCCACGGGCGGCCCGTTCCACCAGTCTGGGCGTCCCGAATCCACCCGCAGCGCCTGAAAATGCAGATGGGGAAAGTCGCGGGGTGCGTTGCCGCTGGTGCCAACGTAGCCGAGTACCTGGCCCTGGCGGACCTCGACGCCCTCGGACATCCGATCGTGATACCGATCGAGGTGGGCGTAGTAGTAAACGAACCGGCGCCGGGAGTCCACGAGGTACAGCGTGGTCCCTCCCAGCGTGTTCTGCCTCATGCTGAGGATCGTTCCGTCCGCGGCGGCGAGAGCTGGCGTTCCGCGGCGCGCCGGTATGTCCAACGCCCGGTGCGCGCGACCCTCCGACCGCGGGGCGTTGAACGAGTCGCGCAGCGCGGACGGCGCGATCCCCGCGACCGGAACCATCAGCGAATTTCCTTCGAAGTACTCCGCGTCGATGCGGGCCATCGCGGCGGCGGCTTCGGGCGAAACCGCGGGCGCCGGTGCGGTTCCCGGCTCGCGTACGTCCGTCGCGACCGGCACGGGACCCCGCGGGGACAGCGGCGTGATCGTCGGCCCGCACGCGGTCAAGATGGCTGCGAAAAACGCGAAACGCGTGTTACGCAGAAAATGGTTTGCGGTTGTGGCTTGCCATCCCATCGGAGGCCCCGTCTTAGCGAAGCGTCGGGGCCGAAGATGGGATGGCGAGCCATACCCGCGCGGCTCATTCACTGCCGATCACGTCTCTACGGTTACCAATGACCCATCACGCTCGCGCGCGAGCTCGGCGAGCCCCTCCTCAATGGTCTTGGAGTGGTGCATCGAGCAGAACTTGGGACCGCACATCGCGCAGAATTCCGCGCTCTTGAAGTACTCCGCAGGCAGCGCTTCATCGTGATACTCGCGGGCGCGCTCGGGATCGAGACTCAAGCGGAACTGCTCGTTCCAGTCGAAGGCGTAGCGAGCGCGTGACAACGCGTCGTCCCGGTCGCGCGCGCCCTTGCGCCCGCGCGCCAGATCGGCTGCGTGCGCCGCGATCTTGTACGCGATGACGCCCTGGCGGACGTCTTCGGCGTTTGGCAGCACGAGATGCTCCTTCGGCGTCACGTAGCACAGCATGTCCGCGCCGTGCCATCCGATCATCGCGGCGCCGATCGCGCTCGTAATGTGGTCGTAGCCCGGCGCGATGTCGGTGACCAGCGGGCCGAGCGTGTAGAACGGCGCTTCGTGGCAGATCTCTTTCTGCTTGCGGACGTTCATCTCGATCTCGTGCATCGGGATGTGGCCGGGCCCTTCGACCATCACCTGCACGTCGCGGTCCCACGCACGCCGCGTCAGCTCTCCAAGCGTCTCCAGCTCGGCAAACTGCGCGCGGTCGCTCGCGTCGGCGATCGATCCCGGGCGGAGCGAATCGCCCAGTGAAATCGTGACGTCGTGCTGGCGAAGGATGTCGAGAATGTCATCGTACCTCTCGTAGAGAGGGTTCTGCTTGCGGTGAGCCATCATCCAGACAGCGTGCAGCGATCCCCCGCGGCTGACGATGCCGGTCACGCGTCCGTGCACAAGAGCGAGGTGCTCCAGCAGGATCCCCGCGTGAATCGTCATGTAGTCCACGCCCTGTCTCGCCTGATGCTCGATCATCTCGAGCAGGTCTTCGGCGGTGAGCTCCTCGAGCTCCTTGTCCTGCTGGACCGCCTGATAGATGGGGACGGTTCCGATGGGAACGGGCGAAGCCGCGATGATCGCCTGGCGAATGGCATCGATGTTTCCCCCCGTGGAGAGATCCATCACAGTGTCAGCGCCGTACTTGATCGCCATCTGGAGCTTTTCCAGCTCGCCCGCGGCATCGGAGCTCACGGCCGAGTTTCCGATATTGGCGTTGATCTTCACGCCGGAAACTTTGCCGATGCACATCGGCTCGAGCGCGCCGGCCAGGTGGTGAACGTTGGCGGGAATGATCAGCCGGCCCCGCGCGACCTCGGATCTGACCAGCTCCGGAGCGAGATCTTCGCGGCTGGCGACGAATCGCATCGCGTCGGTAATCTCGCCCTGGCGCGCATACAGCATCTGGGTCCGGGCAGCGCCCGTCCCGTTCGTTCCTGTAATCATGTCGACTCCCTACGCCGGTACTAGCCGGATCAGGTTGTGAGGGACTCTCTCAGCCTCGATGGAGGCACCCCTGTCAGCCCTCAATATATGCGGCCCGGTACAGGGCAAAAAAAACGCGGCCCTTAGAGGGCCGCGTCTTCATGCGGAACGTCCCGCCCGCTACGGCAGGCCGCGCGGGCGCGACGGAGCCGTGTGCACGACCTGCCGTCCGCCCGTCCTGCCGCCCATGTCTACCCGACCCGTGCCGCGCCCCCTGGGGGGAAAGCGTTCGTTGATCGAGACCGGCGTGCGACGGCGAGGAGGCGGACAGCGGTCGACGCCGACCGAACCACCGCGAATCACGACCGTGCCGGCGATCCCGATGATGGTCCCCCAATCGGTGCCACGCGTGCTCGGGCCTGCGCCTCCGGTTGACGAAGGGTCGATCGCGCGCGGACGCGTCGTCGCCGCGATTTCGACCGGTGCCTCTTCAACAGGCGCCGGCGCGGGCAGGGGCGCTTCGACGGCGGCGACCTCCGGCTCCTGCACGATCTCGTTCTCCTGCTGAACATCGGCCGTGACCCGCGGGGTCGGCGAGCGGCGCGGACGTGGAGCGCGTGCCGAGCTGGCAACGGCCCTGGACGGAGGCGTGGTCCGCTCGACCGCTCCAACGATCAGGGTCTGGTCGGTGGGCCGGGATGCGAGCTCGATGTCCGCCCCGGCGGAAGCGAGTGCCAGGTCGTTCTGAAGCTCGGCGGAGATCCGCGAGCTCTCGCCGCAGCCAGCCGCGAGAACTACCCCACATGAGGCGAGGACCTTGAATGTGCGATACATGTCATTTCTCCTGCGCGAACCAGTACGGGTTGTACGGCACTCGCGTTGCAACTCGATCGCCAGGTGCAACTGGCACGCCTAGCCCTTACCCCTTCAAACTACCCGCAATCGCCTATAATGTCCCATGACTGAGACAATCCGTGTCGCGACGTGAGGACACCCGCATGATGGCCACCCGATTGCTGCGAGCACTTGCCCTGACCGGGCTGGCCGGGCTGGCGCTCGCGTGCCGGTCCGAGGCGGATCCTGCCCTGACCGCGGAGCAACGCCGCGCGATCGCCACCGAGATCGAGCAGAGGGTGAAGGCCGCTTATGATCTCAGCGCCCCCGATGTCTTGGCTGGGCTCATGAGCCTGTACCCGCCGCAGGGGCCGGTTTATTCCGCGTCCGGCGGGAAAGTCACGACCACGCGTGACTCCCTGGAAACCGCGGTCCGGCAATTCTGGAATTACGTCGGCCGCAATATGCGCGATCCAACGTGGGAGTGGACCATGCTGCAAGTCGACGTGCTATCCAGGACTGCGGCGGTGATGACCGCGACGTACCGGGTGCCGCATCACACTCCCCGCGGCGATCCACACGTTATCGGTGGCGCGTGGACCGCCGTCTTCTCCCGGAGAAACGGGGAGTGGGTGATAGTGCAGGAGCACCTCTCCGACTCCCCGTCACCGTAAGAGCAGTGACTAGCGACTAGTCACTGCTCTAGAACTGTGGATGGGTCGCGTCCGCGCTGACGTTGAGGTCCTCGTTCAGCGACGCATCGCCGCTGATGATGCTGCGCCAGCTCAGCTCCTGTCCCTTTCGAAATCCCTTCTGGGTGACCTTCACACCCTCGGGCGAAATCGCGATCATGTAGGCTTTGCCGTCGAGCTCCAGCTCCCGCTTGATTGTCTTGTCGAGCTTGGTCGCCATGTAGAAACGCCTCCGAAACGGGTGATTGTCAGGTCCAATCCTTCTTGAGCAAGAGCTCCTCGATTCTGTAACAATGCAGCATATCGTGTTCCCGCCCGAATGTAAGCCGACAACATCGCATGGCAATACAGGGTATTAAGGCGATTCGACCGATCGATGAAACGGATGTACACATCGGTCGTCATCCCACGGGGGGCTCCGAGCCGACGATGCCTGAATGCTATCTGATCAACCACTTCGAACGCCGCGCATATCCGTTGCGCCAGCCCTTATTTACGATCGGCCGGGATGCCGACAGTGATCTGGTATTGCGAGAGCCCACTGTGTCCCGAACGCACGCCCGGCTGGTGCTGGACGGCGACGACGCGATCCTGGAGACTCTTGGGCCTACCGGAACGCGCATAAACGGAGAAAATGTCGTCATACCGCGAAAACTCGAGCAAGGCGATCAGATACTGATCGGCACCGCGAAGCTCACCTTTGCGTCCGGCGCCCTTCCGACCGGGTTCGCGCTCGCAACGGGAGGCGAGCATCCTGAATCGGACCCGGACACGAGGCGCACCACGATCCGTACGCCTCTGCTGCACGCCAGAGAGAAAAAGGACGGACGAAGGTTCCCGCTGCGAGCTTCTCTGCTTCTTGTGGTCGCGGTGCTTGCGGCGATCTTCGCCATTTTCGCGAGAGGATGACGGCACGGCGACTCCAATCGCAGGTCACTAATCACTAGTCACTAGCTCCTCTCCCCGCACCCGCGCGAATACAGCGGCCTCGAGCGAATCTCGCACCTGCTCGACGGCAATTTCCTCCAGCACGTCCGCGGCGAACGCGTAAATGAGCAGCGTTCGCGCCTGCTCCGGGTCCAGTCCGCGGCTCTTCATGTAGAACAGAGCCACCTCGTCCAGCCGTCCGATGGTCGCGCCATGAGTGCACCTCACGTCGTCCGCGAAGATCTCGAGCTGCGGCTTGGTGTCCACCCGCGCGTTCGCGGAGAGCAGCAGGTTGTTGTTGCTCTGCTTGCCATCGGTCTTCTGCGCCTCGGGACGCACGTACACCTTGCCGTTGAACACGCCATGGGACTGGCCATCGAGAATTCCCTTGTATATCTCGCGGCTGGTCGTGTTCGGCTGCGCGTGCTCGATGCGGGTCTGATGATCCACGTGTTGCAGCCCGGAGACCATGTACATGCCGTTCATGGTGCAGGACGATCCCTCACCGTCCAGCAGCGTGTGCACGTTCGTGCGCGACAGCTCCGCGCCGGCGGCGTACGAAAACGAATGCAGCTCGCTGTCGCGCGCCTGCCGCGCCTGAATAGTGCCGACGTGGAACGCGCTCACGCTCTCGTTCTGCACCTTGATGTGCTCGAGCCTCGCCCCTTCGCCGAGCGATATCTCCGTCACGGGCACCGACAGGTAGCTGTCGTCCCGCAGTCCCACGTGGCTCTCGATCACGGTCGCGCGCGCTCCGCGCTCGAGGACGATCAGGTTTCTGGGGAACGATACCGACAGCGGTACCGGCTGCGCGGTGAGGAACACGAGATGTATGGGTGTTGCGATCTCGGCGTTCCCGCTTATGCGTATCACCGCCCCGTCCTGCATGAGCGCCGTGTTCAGCGCGGTGAAGGCGGCGTCGTCGAAGGTCGCGATCGTCCCGAGCTCGGGGAATCGATCCGTCCGCCCGCCCGCGAGCGCGTCCGCCGTGTTGCCCGCGTGCACGCCCGCGAGATCGGGAGCGTTGGACAGTCCGGGCACGAACCAGCCGTCGACGAACACGAGTCGCGGCCAGTCCGCCGATCCGAATAGCAGCGGCTCGATGTCGGTCGGAGCGACCGTACTCGAAGACATTGTCCGGTTGAACGCGCGCGTGCTTATCGGCGCAACGCTCGTGTAGTGCCAGTCCTCGTTTTTCATCGACGGAAAGCCGAGCACGGCGAACCGGTCCATGGCGGCGCGCCTGAGCTCGCGGATCGTCGCCGGCTCGCCTCCAGCGACGCTCTCCAGCGCTTCGATGTAGTGGTGGACCGCGGTCTCCGGCTCGGTCACGCCCTGCTTCCCGCCCCTGCCGCGGCGGCGGTAACCGGCGCGTCCTGGATCCAGTCGTAGCCCTTCTCTTCAAGCTCGAGCGCGAGCTCCTTCCCGCCGGACCTGACGATGCGCCCGCCTGCCAGAACGTGCACGTAGTCGGGAACGATGTAGTTGAGCAATCGCTGATAATGCGTCACTACGATCGCCGACTTCTCGGGACTGCGGAGCTTGTTGACGCCGTCCGCGACGATCCTGAGCGCGTCTATGTCGAGTCCGCTGTCGGTCTCGTCGAGAATCGCGAGCCGGGGATTCAGGACCGCGAGCTGCACGATCTCGTTCCGCTTCTTCTCGCCGCCGGAGAACCCGGCGTTGACGGAGCGATTCAGCATCGCCGGATCCATGTCCACGAGCTTCATCTTCTCTTCCATCACGTCGAGAAACTCGAGCGGATCGACCTCGTCTTCGCCGCGCGCCTTGCGGATGGCGTTGTACGCCGACCGGAGGAAGTACGCGTTCGTTACGCCCGGGATCTCGACCGGATACTGAAACGCGAGAAAGATTCCCGACTGCGCCCGCTCTTCCGGCTCCAGGTCGAGCAGGTCATTCCCCTCGTATGTGATGGAGCCGCCGGTCACCGTGTACGCGGGGTGGCCCGCGATCACCTGCGCGAGCGTGCTCTTGCCCGAGCCGTTCGGGCCCATGACCGCGTGGATCTCGCCCTTCTTCACGGCGAGGTCCACGCCTTTCAGTATCTCGTTCTCGCCGATGTTCGCGCGCAGTCCTTTTATCTCAAGCACGACTTGATTCCGTAGTTAGTTGTTCCAATCGCTGTGAACCCCGCGGAGAGCGGAGCTGCCCTGGCGCGTTAACCGACCGAGCCTTCAAGCGAGATTCCGAGGAGCTGCTGGGCCTCGACGGCAAACTCCATCGGAAGATTCTGAAAAACTTCCTTGCAGAATCCGCTGACGATGATCGAGATCGCGTGTTCGGCGTTGAGCCCGCGCTGCTTGCAATAGAATATCTGATCCTCGCCGATTTTCGACGTCGATGCCTCGTGCTCCACGATCGCGGAGTCGTTCTGCACCTCGATGTACGGAAAGGTGTGCGCTCCGCACTCGTTCCCGATCAGCATCGAATCGCACTGCGTATAATTTCGCGCACCGGTGGCCCGGGGCAGCACTTTCACCTGGCCGCGGTAGCTGTTGTTCCCGCGCCCGGCGGAGATCCCCTTCGAGATGATGGTGCTCTTGGTGTTCTTCCCGATGTGGATCATCTTCGTGCCGGTGTCCGCCTGCTGCCGGTTGTTGACCACGGCGACCGAGTAGAACTCTCCGGTCGAGTTGTCGCCCTGCAGGATGACGCTCGGGTACTTCCACGTAATGGCGGAGCCCGTCTCGACCTGCGTCCACGAAATCTTCGAGTTGACGCCGACGCACTTGCCGCGCTTGGTCACGAAGTTGTAGATGCCGCCGACGCCGTCCGCATCGCCCGCGTACCAGTTCTGAACGGTGGAGTACTTGATGGAGGCATTGTCGAGCGCGACCAGCTCGACTACCGCCGCATGGAGCTGGTTCCCCGAGCGCTTCGGCGCGGTGCATCCCTCGAGATAGCTGACCGACGAGCCTTCGTCGGCCACGATCAGGGTGCGCTCGAATTGCCCCGTGTCGGCCGCGTTGATGCGGAAGTACGTGGACAGCTCCATAGGGCATTTCACGCCCTTCGGCACGTAGCAGAACGAGCCATCGCTGAACACCGCGGCGTTGAGAGCCGCGAAGAAGTTGTCGCTGTGCGGCACGACCGTTCCCAGATACTTCTGGACGATTTCTGGGTGATTCTGGATCGCCTCGCCGAACGAGCAGAAGATGATTCCCTGCTTGCCGAGCTCTTCCTTGAACGTCGTCCCGACCGATACGCTGTCGAAAATCGCGTCCACGGCGACACCGGCGAGAAACTTCTGCTCGGTGAGGGAGATGCCAAGCTTTTCGTAGGTCCGCAGGAGCTCCGGATCAACCTCGTCGAGCGAGGCGAGCGGCTTCACGCTCTTCGGCGCCGAGTAGTAGATCATGTCCTGATAGTCGATCGGACGGTAAGTCACGTTCGGCCAGTGCGGCTCTGTCATCGTGAGCCATCGCCGGTACGCCTTGAGCCGCCACTCGACCATCCATTCGGGCTCGTCCTTCTTGGCCGCGATCGCCCGCACGATGTCTTCGTTGAGCCCGCGCGGGATGGTGTCAGACTCGACTTCGGTTACGAAGCCGTACTGATATTCCCGATTGACCAGCGATTCTATTGCGGTGCTCATAAGGGCAGCTATTGGCTCATGTCATGGCGGTTGGCTATCGGTCACGCAGTCAGCCAACAGCTCGATACGCGGGCTCGACGGGCTCCAGGAGCCCTTGCGGCCTGGAATTGGTCCGCAGCGGAAGACTTTGCCGAACCTTGAATTCTAAGTAAATTTGTCGGGATAATCAAGCTGAGGGACGACCCGGTCGAGGCGGCTCAAAACGTTGTGAATCAAACATTTACGGCTCGCGGGTTTGAGCAGGTGGCACGGCTCGAAGACCTGCCCGAGAACGTCCCGGTGCCCGTCAAGCGCTCGACCGGAGACCAGATCTGCCTGGTCAGGACTCGGGCCGAGGTGGCGGCTGTCGCGAATCTCTGCACCCACCAGGAGTTCGAAATGGCGCTGGGCGACACTCCCGGCGATGGAACCATCGAATGCGCATGGCATGGCGCCCGATTCGACGTCCGGACCGGGGCAGTGCTGCAGGGACCCGCCACCGACCCGCTCCCCGTCTACGAAGTAGCCATTCACGATGGCATGGTGCTGGTCGGGCCGAGGAAGCCCCTGTGACCAGCCGGCGCGCCGACTTTCCTCTGCTCGCCGCCGATCCGGGGCTGCACTACCTGGATTCCGCCGCGACCAGCCAGAAGCCGCGCGCGGTGCTCGACGCGATCGTGAATTTCTACGAAACGAGCAACGCCAATCCGCACCGCGGAGCGTACAGCCTGTCGGTGAAGGCAACCGATGCGTACCACGCCGCTCGCGAGCGGATAGCGCTCTTTTTCGGCGTCACCGACGCGGCAACGCTCATTTTCACCCGCGGCACCACGGAATCGATCAACCTGGTCGTGAGCGCGTGGGGTGGCGCAAATGTCACCGAGGGTGACGAGATCGTCGTCACGGCGATGGAGCACCATGCCAATTTCGTCCCGTGGCAGCAGCTCGCGATCGCCAAGGGCGCGCGCCTCCGTATCTGCGAGCTGGAGCCCGATGGAACAGTGAGCACGAAACGGCTGACCGAGCTCGTTTCTTCGCGAACCCGGGTCGTCGCGTTCAGTCATGTCTCCAACGCACTCGGCACGATCAACCCGGCCAGGGAGATCGCCGCCATCGCGCGGAAAGCCGGCGCCATCTCGGTTTGCGATGGAGCGCAAAGCGCCCCGCACCTCACTGTGAGCTTCGACGAGCTCGGCGTCGATTTCTTCGCGTTCAGCGGACACAAGATGCTCGGGCCGATGGGGATCGGCGGACTGATTGGACGGCGCGAGCTGCTCGAAGCGATGTCCCCGTATCAGACCGGCGGGGACATGATCGAGTTCGTGAACGACGACAACACGACCTGGAACGTGCTCCCCCATAAGTTCGAAGCCGGCACGCCGAACGCCGCCAACGCCGTGGGCCTCGCGGCAGCCGTTGATTATCTCGACTCGATCGGAATGGATGAGGTGCGGCGCCATGAGAAGCACCTCATCGCGCTTGCGATGGAGCGCCTCTCTGCGATCGAAGAGCTTCACCTTTATGGGCCCGCGCCCGACCATCGGAGCGGAGTCGTCAGCTTCACCCTCGGCGACGTCCACCCGCACGATCTCGCCACGATCCTCGACGGCGAGGGCGTATGCATCCGCGCGGGGCACCATTGCGCACAGCCGTTGATGCGACGGCTGAATGTTCCCGCGACCGCGCGCGCGTCGTTCTATGTGTACAACGACGAGTCGGATATCGATGCGCTCGTGTCGGGCATCATGAAAGCCAAGGCAATCTTCGGGCGAGCCGATGTCTAATAACGCAGCCAACATCCAGGCGATGTACCAGGAGCTCATCCTCGATCACTACCGCCGGCCGCGCAACAAGGGCGAGCTGGAGGGCGCGCACAAGACGATCGCCATGAAGAATCCGCTTTGCGGCGACGAGGTGTATCTGCATCTCACGCTCGAAGGCGACCGAGTCGCCAACATCAGCTTCACGGGTCGCGGCTGCTCGATCTCGCATGCCGCCGCCTCGATGATCACGCAAGCGGTGAAGGGCAAGAACTCCGACGAAGCCGAAACTCTCGGCAAGCGCTACCGGCAGATGATCATGGGCGACAAGGAAGCCGCCACCGACAAATCGCTCGGCCAACTGCGTGCTCTGTCAGGAGTGTCGAAGTTTCCGGCCCGCGTGAAATGCGCGCTGCTCGCGTGGAACGCGCTCGAGGAAGGGCTCAAGTAACGAGCTCTGGTGAGCGAGGAAATACAAAGGGCAGCTTTTCTGAAGCTACGGCCTTCGGCCTAAGACGCTTCTGAAAAGCTGCCCTTCGCATTTCCTCTTTCAGCCAATGGTGCTTTGGCCCTTCCGGAGCGCGTAGTACGCGATGGTCCCGGACAAAAGGCCAAGGACGTAGCCGTATGGGGCAAGCACGGCGATCGCCGCGACAGCGATCGTGATCGCGAGCTCGCGTGGCATCGGAACGATGTCTCGCGCGAGCCACATCAATGCCCATCCCTCGAAGAGCAGAAGGACGCCCAATACCGGGAGCGGAAAGACCAGAACGACCTGGGTGAACGCGCCGGCGAAAAACAGCCCCATCGTCAGGAAGATCGATCCGTAGATTAGCAGAGAGCCGCCCGTGCGAGCGCCGAACGTGTAATGTCCCATCAGCCCGCCTGAGCCGTGACAGGTCGGAATTCCACCGAACCATGGGTTCACGAGGTTCATCAGCGAGTACGTGTAGCCGAGCTGGCGGATCGTCACTTGCTTCTCGGGAAATAGATCGTGCGCCGTCTGGCGGGTAGCGAGCAGCGAGTTGCCGAGTGAGAGCGGGATCTGCGGCAGCGCGAGAATCACCAGCCCGGTCCACACGTCACCCGGAGACGGCGCCCGCAACAGGGGCAGTGTGAAGCCGAAGCCGCTCGCTAGCTGGCGCGCGTCGAGGTTGAACATGAAGGCGTACACGATCCC
>JBPCJJ010000035.1:0-8232 GCA_051005405.1 Gemmatimonadaceae bacterium
GATCTCGATCGCGACGCCGAGCCCGGTGAGCACCATCTTCGGGTTCATCGCGGTGGTGTTCGCGACGATCAACGTGGTGGGTGGCTTCCTGGTGACGAACCGAATGCTCGGCATGTTCAAGAAGAAGGAGTAGGGGATGTTTTCGGTGATCAACATCCTCTATCTCGCGGCCGCAGTGCTGTTCATCCTCGGCCTGATGGGGCTGTCCCACCCGAAAACGGCGGTGGCGGGAAATCTGAAGGCCGCGACGGGCATGCTGCTCGCGATCGTGGCGACGCTGCTCGACCGGAACGTGATCGAGTCGGGGACGCGCGGGCTCATGCTGATCGCGGCGGGGATAGCCCTCGGCGGGATCATCGGCGCGGTGTTCGCGCTCAAGATTAGGATGACGGCGATGCCGCAAATGGTGGCGCTGCTGAATGGCTTCGGCGGAGGCGCGTCGGTATTGATCGCGGGGGCGGCGTTGCACGACGCAGTCAATCCGAATCTGCAGCTACTGATCGCGACGGCGGCGTCCGGAATCATCGGCGCGGTGACGTTCTGGGGGAGTCTCGTCGCGTTCGACAAGCTCCAGGAATTCCTGTTGCCCGGCAAGCCGATCCACTTCCCGCTGCAGCAACCGTTGAACGCGATGTTGGCGGTCGTCGCGATCGCGCTGGCGGTGTGGATCGTGCTGGAGCCCGCGTCGGACACGACTTATTGGGCGCTGGTGCTGGTCGCATCGATACTCGGCGTGCTGTTAACCATCCCCATTGGCGGCGCGGACATGCCGGTGGCGGTCGCGCTGCTCAATTCCTATTCAGGCCTTGCGGGTGCGGCCGCGGGGTTCGTGCTGAACAACAACGCCCTGATCATCACCGGCTCGCTCGTGGGTGCGTCGGGAATCATCCTGAGCCAGATCATGTGCAAGGCGATGAACCGGTCGCTGGCGAACGTGCTGCTCGGCAAGCTCGGCGCCGGCAGCAGCGACGGTGCGAGTGCGGACGAGACGTATGCCGGGAAGGTGAAGTCCACATCGCCGGAAGAGATCGTAATGCTGCTCGACACGGCGCGGCGCGTAGTGATCGTCCCGGGTTACGGGCTGGCGGTGTCACAGGCGCAGCACGCCGTGCGCGAGCTGGCGACGCTGCTCGAATCGAAGGGGACGACGGTGGAGTTCGGAATCCACCCGGTCGCGGGCCGGATGCCGGGGCATATGAACGTGCTCCTCGCCGAGGCGGATGTGCCGTACGACAAGCTCAAGGAAATGGACGAGATCAATCCGCAGTTCGGCCAGGTGGACGTGGTGCTGGTGATCGGCGCGAACGACGTGGTGAACCCGCTGGCGAACACCGATCCCGCGAGCCCGATCGCGGGGATGCCGATTCTCGAGGTAGGGAACGCGCGGAGCGTGATCGTGATGAAGCGGTCGCTGAGTCCCGGGTTCGCGGGGATTCCGAACCCGTTGTTCGCGGCCGACAATTGCCTGATGTACTTCGGAGATGGAAAGGCGGCGGTTCAGGCTCTCGTCGCGGCGGTCAAAGAGGGTTAGCGACTCCGCAGCAGCTACGCGATCGCTCGTTCGAGCATATCAATGCG
This sequence comes from Gemmatimonadaceae bacterium, assembly GCA_051005405.1. Lineage (GTDB taxonomy): Bacteria > Gemmatimonadota > Gemmatimonadetes > Gemmatimonadales > Gemmatimonadaceae > JACDCY01. The sequence continues at coordinate 1,579 of JBPCJJ010000035.1, forward strand.
GCCTGCGCAGGACCAGCAGTGCAAGAAGCTCGATCGACGAGGCCGGGGGTTGGTGCGGCGTTTGACCGAGGATCTGCTCGAGGGTGCTCAGGAAATCATGCGGACTCGCGTCCGCGCGAAGCAGGGTGTCGACTTCCTGTTCGACGCCGAGCGTCAGATGCGAGCGCATTCGGACGTGGATGGCAGCGATACGCGACGAGCGATCGCCCAGCGCGTGACGGGGACAGGATGCGAGATCCACGGCGAACCTCGCGCCTACTCGCTGGGCCAACGCCGTCGGAGCAACGTCCGATCTGCCTGCGTCTCCTGAAGCGAGCTCTCTTTCGATCCAGCGCCCGACTGCGGCTAGCCCTGAAGCGAGCCGCGATGGATCGGACCGGGCAGGCGCAGTGCCGACCGCTCCCAGCATCTCGCGAACGACATGCAGATCCGCGGTCAGATCGCGTCCGGCGCCGGCGATCAACGTCGACCTGCCGCGAACTGACACTAGCGCGAGCATGCCGTCCCGATCGGCTGAGACGAATGCACACAGGGGCACGTCAGAGCTAGTGGAGCCGAAGCGTACCGACCACTCCTGCAGCACACGTCGAATGGCCTCCGCGTCTTCGACCTGGCTACCTGGCGCCGGCTCAATGCGGGCGAACAAGGGAGGAATGCGGGAAGGGCCGATCCCGGACACGGAAAGGTCAAGCTTTCGCCGAATGATCGATTCGGCTTTGAGAAGCTCCTCGCTCGACGCCGGGGGATCGAGAGAGTAGACGAATACTTGCGTATGGAGTGAGCCGAGGCGCGCTACGCGGCCTGTTCGCTGATCGAGCGTCGCGGCGGTCCACGGAAGGTCGAGATGAATGACGACGCATGCGTCCTGGAGATTGACTCCCTCGCTGAGCAAGTCTGTCGTTACGAGGAGCGAGATCTCTTCGGCCGCCATTGGCGCCGCCGCGCGCAACGCGTTCGGCGCGAAACGGCGAAGCGCATCGCTCCGCGTGATCGGCCCGCTGGCGATGCGAGCGCCGCGCGAAGTCAGCATCGCTACGCGGCCGTCCCGCACGAGAGCGCTGTAATACATCCGCACCGTCTCAGCGAACTGGGAGAAAGCAACGATCTTTGCCCCCGCGTGTCGACGACGAATGAGGCGCACGTGCTCCACGCGCTCCGCGTCCACCAGCGAAATCCGGGGGCAGAATTCCAGGATATCGACTAGCGCTTTCTCATGTCGCACCGCTGGCTCGAGCAAGGCGGACGGATCGCCGGCCGGCTCCGAGGCGAGGATCGAGGCGAAGCCAAGCTGGACGGCTCCGTCACCATACGTCCAGGCCTGGAGCTCGCGTCGAGTGGGGTGCGTGCCCTTCTCCAGCGATTCACGAATGGCTATGGTCCTCGCCAGGCGGCGCCGGAGGCTCTCGCGCAACGCCGCGTCGCTCGAAGTCCAGGTCCGAACGAGCGTATGCAGTACCATGGCCGCTGCCAGGCCACCATCCCCTGGCGGAGTCGGCGGCGGAAGCGCGATCAGTGCCTGCAGGACAGGAGCATTGTCCGAAACCGCAATGCGAACCGGTTTCACGATCTCCGGAAGATCTCCCGGTGCGTCGGACCCGTATCGTCGGACGATGTGCCGCGCTGTGGCGGCGTCCGACATGGTCGCCGTAGCCGAGCCGAGGAAGAGCGAAAGGAGGGTCGTGACGTCTTCGCGCCGGTTATGCAGCGGCGTCGCGGTAAGCAGCAAGACGCGCGATCGTGCGGTCATGCTCCCCAGCGATCGAAACCGCGCGGTGGAGGGTGTGCGAAAATGATGCGCTTCGTCGACGACGACTAGATCGTGCGCACCCACCGATTGGCTGCCGCGGCTCAGCGATTCCATGGATGTGAACGCGATGCTCACTGCGGCGCTCCTGGACGCGGACCGCCACATCTCGCGCAAGGAGGCAGGAGCAATAACCAGCGTGCACTGGTGGTGGCGGGCGATGGCAAGTGCGACGTATGTCTTGCCAAGTCCAACGTCATCGCAGAGGAGCGCGCCACCGCTTCGCACGAGCATCGCGCGCAGACGGTTGGCTGCATCCATCTGATGCGGTCGCAGTGTAACGGCGCCAAGCTTCGGGTTCACCGCACCCGCTCGGAGCCACTCGGTCGCGATCGAAGCGCGAACCGCGTCGGGATGTTGGGTCGCTAACCGGTCCATGCCAGCAACGGAGCAATCTCGTCGAAGCTGACGCCGTACGCAGACAGTACGGCTTCGAGCAACTCTCTGGAGTGCGTTCGTCCGGCCATCGCGTGGTGCGCCATTTCGGGGAGCGTCGCGCACGCGGCCGTCCAATCCCGGGGAAGCGGCAAAAGCGCCAAGGTCCATCCGAGGTATCGGTGGTAACCTCCGCGCGCCGGCTCGGCGAAGAGGTTCAGCCATGCCGCAGCGACATCGCTGTTGAGTATCGCCGCGAGCGTCAGCGCCTCTTTATGGTCCCGGCACCTGACCACGTAGCAGGTATTGAGCGGGACGGAGTCGTCGCCCTTCTCCAGCACCGCGGCGCGCGGACGCTTGCCCACGTCGGCCCAGATGACGCGCGGTCGATCGCAGTACGCGCCCTCGGTGCGGAACAGGGACCACCATCGATCGGTCGATCTACCGTCGGCGCGGCTCTCCAGCCGTCCGCGGTAGTGGTCAAGCCACCGCTTGGTCTCCGGCGGAAGCACTTTGAGTGCGCGGGCATCCTTACCGTGCGTCCAGATCACGCGGCTGGCGCTGTCGGCGCATCTCCACGCCTGGACGTCCTCGCCCCTGATGACCCGGCGCAGCAGCGGGCGCTCGATCGCGCCCGTGTGCTCGCCGCTCCGCACGATGGGCGGGTCGTCGTTCACGTCGCCCGCGAGCGTGACGACGAAGGCCTCGTTGCATCCGGACTTGACTCCAAGCAACGGACGGCCGAGGCGCGACCCTGCGAGTGGAGCACCCACGGCTCGCAGAATCTCAAAGGCGGCGCGAACATCCGGCGGTGCGATTATCCACGGGCTTCCAGCGGTTTCGTCCAACGGGATCAGCGGGAACGGCACGCGCCACGCAAGCACCTTGTCGCGCCTATGAACCGCGCAGTTGGTTGGTGCCAATCGCGCGGGAGGAGTCGGGATCCGTCGCGCGAGCATGAGCGACGGGTACACCGCCGCGTCGAACGACATCGGCCCGTCGCTGAGATCTTCGAGGGTAAGCAGCTGCGATCGCTCGCTCAGGAAACGGCGAACGCCGCCACCTGCCAGGGACGACCACAACTTCGACGGCAACAGCAGCGCGACCACTCCTTCAGGCCGGACCAGGTCGACGGACCGCTCGACGAACAGCGCCGACATGTCGACCTGCGAGCCGAAGCCGGAGCCGGCGCGCGCAGCCACGGCTCCCGCCTCCCACGCCGAGCTTCGGAATACGGCGAACTCTTCGCGCAGCCGCTCGCGGTCCCGCGGCGGAATCCTGTGCAGCCGCACCCACGGCGGATTGCCGATCACCAGATCGAACCCGCCGGCTGCGGCCACTTCCGCGAAGTGGACCCCGAAGGAAAAAGGCAGAGCGGCGCCTGCCTGGAGGTTCCTCTTTCTCTGTTGCAGCGCTCGCATCGCGAGGCGAGCTTCGGCGAGCGCCCGTCGCATATCAGAGGCTGGCGGCCTGCGTCCGCCAAAGAGGTCGCGTGCGCGCGCGGTCGCGAGCAGATCGCGCCGGCGGATTCTCGTCCGGCTGATCTCACTTTCCACCGAATCGATCGCGATTTTGCGCTCTGCGCGATCGAGCATCCTCGCGAGCGCCTTCTTTCTCTGCCCTCTGGCCCGCGAATAGCGGCCCCGCAGACGCGCAACCGGGGAGCGCGATGCCTGGCGCGCGTCGATGAACGTTCCGCCCGCGAGCGTGTCGCCCGTGCGGATCTGCCGGTCGAGATTGGGCAGAGGAGTGACTGCGGAAACTCCCTGATCGCGGTGTTCCATTACCATTGCGAGCCAGAGGCGCAGCTCGCACAGCCAGACGGCCATCGGATTGATGTCCACGCCGAAAATCGAGCTCGTGAGTATCGATCGCGTGATCTCGCCGCTCGGGCGCGCGTCGCCGCAGGCGGAGGCGAGCCAGCTCAGCTCTCTGAGCGCGAACACGAGGAAGGCCCCGCTTCCGCATGCGGGATCCAGGATCCGGACTGCGGCGACGCGGGGCAACAGAGCCGCGCGCGCAGCTCGCGGGATATGGCGTTCGATCAGAAACGACTCGATCCGCTCCCGAGGGAGGTCTGGGCATTCGAGGGTGTGAGCGAGCGCTTCCCGCATGACGCGCTCGACCAGGACCTGCGGCGTATAGAAGGCGCCGGATGATTTTCGGTCGCCTGATGCCATCAACGATTCGAACGCTCTGCCAAGCATTTCCGGGTCGACCGCGGCCTCCGACCATTCGCTGGAGTCCTCCCGCGGCGTGAATCGGTGCCGGCAGAGGAGATCGCCGTAGAGAGTGCCGATCCCCTCATCGCTGAACTCCAACCGGGCGATCCTGCGCTCGAGAGAGGTGCGGGAAAAAAGGCCGCCGTTCAGAAATGGAATACGACCAAACGATTGCGCGCGTGGACTTCGCGAGCGCGGCGGGGTGTTCAGCGTTCCGAAGAACAGCGGCAGCAGAACGCGCCTGTGGTAACGGCCGCCGTTCGCCATGGAATCCGCGAATCCGTTCGCCAGGAAGCCGTGGTCGCCGTTGAGCCAACCCTGCGTTTCGAGGAACGACAGAAATAGCAGGCGCGACACGTGGAGCAGCGCCAGCTCCCTCGCGTCATCGTGGCTGAGCGTGTGAGATGTCGACCGCGCGAGGGTGCCTACCACTCTCTCGAGGGTGGAATAGAACCGTTTCGTGAGTGCCTCGCGACCCAGGATCTCGTTCCAACGGCAGTGCGTCATGACGTCTACATGACCCTGTGCCGACGCGAGCGCGCAGAGCGTTTCGGCGTCGCTGTCGATTACGTGGGCTCGCTCGCAAAGAAGGGCGCGCATGCGGGGGAGGTGCCGCTCATGGGAAAAGGCCACGATTGCCACGTGCGCGCGCGCCCCGTCAATCGCAATGAGCAGCCAGAGGAGCTGTGGCGATCGGGCCGCAAGGCCCGATGCGGCTCGTGCAAGAACTTCCTTGAGGCGAGCGCCGGCGGCGATGTCGAGCAGCAGCGCTCTCGCGGAGCCCGGGCCGCGACATATGTGAGCCTGCGATACCTCGGCGGGAACGCCGATGGCTTCGCGGGTGACGATGTCGAGATCACGCGCGGGCCCGGAAAAGCCGAGCTCTCGTGCGATCGTTGCAAGCGATTCGAGTGTGGAGGCCGCGGCGAGCAGCTCGGCGGCGCGGTGGAGCGAGAGCACGGCGCACTATCGACTGCCGGCTGCCTCGGGCCTGCATCGTTCTCTTGCAAGCGTGACCCCATCGCGCTACAGGTCAGCTCGCTACGTAATCCCGGTCCTTCCAGCTCACGTTTTGGCCCCGAGCGATTGCCCGCGCGTAGATATACAGCGTGATTGCTGCGCCGAGCGGGTATAGAAGGGCGAGTAGCGGTGATTCGCCCGCATCCCAATAGAACTTCATCCACATCAACACCGTTGCGACGGTCGCGACGCCCGCCCAAACGAACAGCGGAAAAGAGGCGAGCCCGAACGCTGCGGCACCCAGTACTACCGGCGGCACGAGATTGAACAGTGGCGGAAACAGCAGCCCGAAAGGCATGAACCATCGCGGAACGAACGGCGGCAGTGCATGCATTCCTCCCGCGTAAACATTCTTCCCCCAACCGGCGATCATCTCCCGCAGCGACGTGTACATCCGCGTCGAGATCTGCTCGCGCCCTTCGATGAACACCACTCGCTTGCCGAGCCGGTGAAAGCGCTGGGCGAGCATGAGATCTTCGGCGACTGTGTGCTTCACGGCCTCGTGCCCGCCCGTCGCGTCGTACGCGGCGCGTGTGGTCACGAGGTACTGGCCGTTCGCGATCTTGCGCCACGCGTGCTTCGAGCGGTTGATCTCCTCGGTGCCGCCGTACCAGGCGTTGAGCATCCCGAACACCTGCGCCTGCACGAGCTTCTCCCAGATCGTCACCATCTCCTGCTTGCCGGAGACGGTGAACAGGTCCGCGTCGAGCGCGCGCATCGCGTTCACCGTCCTCGGTATCAGATCTGGCGCGTGCTCAGTGTCGGCGTCGGTGAAGCACAGAATCTCGCCCCGCGCGCGCGACTTCCCCGTCCAGCACGCCCACTGCTTGCCGAACCAGTCACCAGGGAGCGGCGGGGTCTGAATGACTGTCGCGCCGAGGCCGGCGGCGATCTGCCCGGTGCCGTCGGTGGATTGATCGTCCACCACGATCACTTCCACGTTCGGGTACGTCGTCGCGAGCACAGAGCGAACGCACCGCTCGATGTTGCGGGCTTCGTTGCGCGCGGGGATGATCACTGAAACCAGCGGGGGATCGCGCGGGGGATCCTGCGTGAACTCGCCCAGCGTGCGCGAGCGGCGCATGCGCAGCACCATCGCGATGGGCATGAGCACCCACTGCGCGGCCGCGAGCAACGCGATTTGAATTGGAGTCACTGGAAAAAACTAGCGGGGCGCCGCTCGTGCGACGCCCCGCTCATATCGTGTGTGACTCGCTCAGGTCTGGCTGGTTC
>JBPCJJ010000036.1:0-7213 GCA_051005405.1 Gemmatimonadaceae bacterium
GAGCGGGATGGCCTCCAGCTCCTTCGCCGCCGACCGCTTGATGCGGACGCTATAGCTTGCCACGCCGCTTCATGTCGCGGACGAGATCCTCGAATGCGAGCGTGGGCTCCTTCACTCGGTCGCGGAAGGCCGCCAAGTCTCCGGCATCCTCGGCCAGGGCGTTACGAACGGCAATGTTGACCAGATCCGAAATGCTCTGGTCGGTTTCCGCCGCCTTGAGCCGCAGGGCCTTGTGGAGGTTTGTATCGAAGTACACGGTGGCGCGTTTGGCAGTGGTCATGATGGTAGTATAAACGTTATAACGTCATGACGTCAACCGCAGTTCTCGACAGCCTGTTGGAGGCGGCATCTCCGTCCGCCCAGAAGCGCTTTACGTCCCGGTGGGCTCGCCTGTAGGTTCGTCAGATCAAACCACCGGGGGATTTTCATGACTCGCTTGTCTGGTATCTCGCGCGCCGCGTTCGCCGTCGTGCTGCTCACCGTGGTATCGCAGTCGTCCGCGCTCGCCCAGTCGTCGAAGGAGAGGTATATCGCCGACTTCGAGCGCATGCGCGGCAGCGTTCTCGGAATGGTTGACTCGATGCCCGCAGCAGGGCTCCGCACCGCGCCAACACAGGGCGTGCGCGACTTCGCCGAGCAGATCGAGCACGTTGTCGTCGGGAACGTGAATCTGATCGCGTCGGGGATCGACGCCGACCGGACTCCGCTCGGCATCGCCAAGGAGCTCTACCTCAACGACAAAGCCGAGCTGAAGCGGTTCGTCAACCTCGGATTCGACCGCGTGCGCGACATGCTGAGCGCAATGTCGCAGGACGATCTCGCGGCGGAGGGACGGTTGTTCGGAAGAGTACCGCTACCCAAATGGCAGATCGTACAGGCAGCGTTCGAGCACGGGATATGGACGCTCGGGCAGACAGTGCCGTACGTGCGGATGCAGGGCGGTACGCCGCGCGGTTTCAGTATCGTGCCGACCTCGAATTAGCCCGCATCCGTGACGGTGCGGATCAGGCTCGCCGAGCCTGACGACGGGCCCGCGCTGGCGGAGATCTATCGTCCGTCCGTCACCGACAACGCGACGTCATTCGAGCTGGACCCGCCGGACGGCGCCGAGATGGCGCGGAATCGGCCGGGCGCTGTACGCCTCGCTGTTCGCCGCGCTCGTGTTTCAGGGGTTTCGAAATGCGTACGCGGGCATAACCCTGCCCAACGACGCGAGCGTGAAGTTGCACACGGCGATGGGCTTTACGCCCATCGGCATTTATCGCGGAATAGGGTACAAGTTCGGCGAGTGGCACGACGTGGGGTGGTTCGATCGAGCGCTGCTCCCCCGCGACATCGAGCCAGCAGAGCCGCGCCCGCTCGCGGAATGCAGAAGCGACGAGGCGTTCGCCGCAGCGCTTCGGGTCGGCGTCGCCCAGGCATGACGCCGCGCCCGTTGCGCGCCATCAGCGGTCACGGCCACGCGTACTCGAATGATCCGACAGCCATGTACTTGCCTGTATGATCGTAGGCGATGTCGCTGGACAGCCGGAACCGCGTCGTCGTTCCGAGGTCGCCCTGCTTGAGGATGATGCCCTCGGGTAGTATGACTCCCGGGTGGATCTCAGCGCCGGTCACGGGATTCGTGATGGCGCCGCACTCGATCTCGAGGAGATCTCCGCAGCTCACACGCGTATTGACGCCGTCGAAGTCGAAATCGTAAGCGACTGCGTAGGGTCCGTGCATCGTTGGCCATGTCCAGCCCAGCACGCCCCACGGTCCCCCGATCTTGCCATCGATCAGCCGTTCGATGGCGGCTCGCTGCCCGGCAGAAGCGCGCTCGTCGATCAGGATCACTCCTTCGCCGTTGCCTTCATGAATGGCGCCGGGCCAGTTGACGAAGAGCGAGAAGGTCAGTCCGTCCAGCCGTACGTCCCCGTACGCGCCGTCCGTGACGTGCCAGATCCACCCGCCTTCGCACTTGCCGGTCGTCGGCGGCGCGTTGAAGTTGCAGGGGCAGCCCCAATCGCAATTGCACACGACGAGAACCTTACCGTTCAGGTGCCATCCTTCCGCCATGTCATTCCTCCTGTCTCGCAACGATGGCCCGGCGAATGAACGCGTGTCAAGGATCGATGCGGGCGGTGTCGCGCTTGCTCTGGTCCTGACCGCCCTCGCTGCTCTCGCGTGGCTCGGCGTCGCGCGCGACGAGGCGATGATGCAGATGGATCACGGCCCGCCGCGCGCGTCCCTGGCCGCTGCCACCGGGTTCACGGTGCAATGGGGCGTGATGATGACGGCCATGATGCTGCCTTCCGCGGTACCGATGATTCTTCTGTACCGTGGTATCGGCCGGCGCGCCGCCGGGTCGGGCGAGACCGTGATACCCGCGTGGGCGTTTACGCTTGTGTATCTGATCGCGTGGTTGGCGACGGGAGTGCCTGTGTATGCGGCGTCGATCGCGATGGGTAACGCCGCCGCTCGATCGCCCGCGTTCGCGGGCTCCATGCCGTACGTCGTCGCGGCAACGTTGATGGCTGCCGGCGCGTATCAGCTTACGCCGGCGAAGATCGCGTGCCTCCGCGCGTGCGAGCGCCCGGTCGATTTTCTGATGAGTCGCTGGCGCAGCGGCAAGGCGGCCACGCTGCGCCTGGCCGTTTCGCACGCAGCGTACTGCATAGGGTGCTGCTGGGCGTTGATGGTGGTGCTCGTAGCGGCGGGCGCGATGAGTTTGCCCTGGGTGCTGGCGATCGCGCTGGTCGTCTTCGCCGAGAAGGTGATGCCCGGCGGAGGGCGCACTGCACGATTCGCCGGGTGGGCGTTGATCGCCGCGGGGGTGGCTGTCGCGGCGAAGCCCGAGCTCGCCGCGCTGTTGAAGCCGAGCGGGTGATGGCGGGCGCCAACGAGGTTGATCCCTACGAGGTTGATCCCTACGAGGTTGATCCCTACAAGGATTGAGTCCTAGGTCGGCCTCGGCAGCACCGTGTACACGCGCGTGATGAAGTTGCAGAGCTCGAGCATGTAATCGCGCAGGAACTTCTCGGTGGACGCATTGGTGACGTTGCCTTGATCGTCAACCAGCCCCTTCTCGAACTGGATGTAGGCTTCCGGAGAGTTCATCTGCGGCGAGTTGAGATAGCCGAGGATGGAGCGCAGGTGCTGCTGTCCGACGGCGGTGCCGATCTTTCCGGGCGACGCGCCGATCACCCCTGAGGGCTTTCTCGCGAACGCGTTCTGACCGTGCGGGCGGCTTCCCCAGTCAATCGCGTTCTTGAGCGATCCGGGGATCGAGCGGTTGTACTCGGGGGCGAGGAAGAGAAGGGCGTCGACCGCCGCAACATGATCCTTGAACGCCTGTGCGGGGGGCGGGAAAGCGCTGTCGAGGTCGTAGTTGTAGAGGGGGAGCTCGGCGATCGGGATCTCGCTGAACTCGAGTTCTCTCGGCGCGAGGCGGATGAGAGCCCCGGCGAGCTTCCGGTTGATGGAGTTCTTCGACAGGCTTCCGATCAGGTATCCCACTTTATAGGTAGTCATGACGGGCTATCGGCGCAGGGATGGTGCCAGCTCCGGTTCTAGGCGCTTAACCACCGGATCCCGCCTTCCCCTTGACTCCAGCCAGGCTGGTACTCTATTATTCAGAGTACTCTGAGTCCCAACCATCACTGGAGTGGAAACCGTGCGTCTCCGATTCGTCTGCACGATCGTTCTGGCCCTCGTTGCATCCGCCGCCTTCGCGGACCCCCTTGCTGCGCAGCCGCCCGGCGCGGCCGCCGCTGTTGATTCGGCGATGGCGCCGCTGGCGTGGCTGGTGGGAGAATGGGAGGGCACGGGAACGATGCAAACGCGGACCGGAGCCGAGGTGGCATCGGTTCACGAGAAGGTCGAGGGAAGGCTCGGCGGGCGCGTGCTCATCATGGAAGGGATCGGTCGCGTGGCTTCGGCCTCGCAATGACATCACCACATCCAGGAGATCAAATGTCCGGCACCACCAATGTGCGCGACGACCTCGGCTATGTGCGCGATGTTGTCAACCGCTCCGAGCGCAGCGCGCTCCCGGCGGGAATTGCCTATCTATGGGCGGCCATCGGCCTGATTGGGTTCTCGCTGATCGACTTTGCTCCCGAGAACGTCGGCTTGTACTGGATCGTGGCAGCGCCCATCGGCTTCCTGCTCAGCATGTGGATGGGAGCGCGGCAGGCGCGAACGGCAGGTCAACTGTCCGCGCGCGAAGGACGTGGGCAGATGCTCCACTGGGGCGCGCTCATGGTCACGATCTTCCTGTTGTATCCGTTGATCGCCAGGGGATCTCTACAGGGCGAAACGATCGCGCAGGTGATCCTGCTGATCGTCGCGCTCGCGTACTTCCTTGCGGGCGTTCATCTGATGCCGGCTCTCAGGTGGGCCGCGCTCGCGATGGCGCTCGGCTACATCGTGACTGTGACGGTGGACGGATTCGCCTGGACCGCGCTCGGCGTGCTGTTCGCGGTCGGTCTCGTGATCAGCGCTCGGGTAGCGGGAGGTGGGCGTGGCCACCAAACCGCGTGAGGACTCGCAGGAGTTTCCTGACCGGCTGGCCGCGCTCGACACCCTGCTCGACCACCGGGTCCGGCTGGCGATCTGCGTTCTGCTGTCGCGGTACGACCGGCTGTCATTCTCGCGCCTCAAGGAGCTGACGGGCGAGACCGACGGATCGCTCGGCGCGCACCTGCGCCGGATGGAGGACGGCGAGTACTTGCTGGTGAAAAAGGAGTTCGTCGAGCGGAAGCCCACGAGCTGGTACACGCTCTCGCCGAAGGGTCTCGCCGCGTTGTCGGTCCATCTCGAGGCTCTAACCGACCTCCTTTCCCGAGGGGCTAAAGGGTAACGGTACGGTCGAACCCGCTCAGACGGCCCGAAAAGTGTATGCATCAATGCATATGCGCCTGTCTGAGTTCATCAATGCGAATCGGGAAGCGATCCTCGTCGAGTGGGAGGAGTTCGCCCGCACATGTACGCCCGCCTGCTCCGCGCTGGACACGCCGGGCCTGCGGGACCACGCGAGCGAGATGCTCACGGTCATCGCCGCCGACCTGGAGACTCCACAGGGCGGGCACGAGCAAGCCGAGAAATCCAAGGGCAACGCACCCGCGGAGCCCGGGAAGACTGCAGCAGAGCGGCATGGAGCCGACCGCGCGGAGACCGGCTTCACCACGGAACAGATGGTTTCGGAGTACCGCGCTCTCAGGGCCAGCGTCATCCGCCTGTGGACCAAGTCGCAGGGCGAAATCACGAAAGAAGACCTCGATGATCTCACCCGGTTCAATGAAGCGATAGACCAGGCCCTGGCTGAGTCCATCGTCCGGTACACGCAGGACCTCAACAATTCCAAGGAGATGTTCCTCGCGATTCTCGGACACGATCTGCGCACGCCCATCGGGGCCGTGATGATGTCGGCGGAGTTCATGCTGGAAACGGGCGAGCTGGCGGAGCCGCACCTCGAGCTCGCGAAGCGGATTTCGCGCGCGGCGAAGCGGATGAACCACATGGTCGGCGCCCTGCTCGACTTCACGCGGAGTCGCCTTGGCGGCGGCATTCCGATCGTTCGCGAAAGTTTCGACATGGCCCGCACGGTGCAGGAGGTGGCCGATGAAATTTCTGCGGTGTATCCTGACCGAACGATGCAGGTCGAGGCAACCGGGGCGCTGGACGGGGAGTGGGACTGCCCGCGCATCAGCCAGGTCCTGACGAATCTCATGGCGAACGCGATGGAGCACGGATCAGATGGCACCGACGTCACCGTCGCGGTTCACGGCGACGAAGCGGAAGTGGACATTTCCATCCATAACCGCGGGCCGTCGATACCCGGTGATCAATTACAGCGATTGTTCAATCCGATGAAGAATTCGGATGGGACGGACGGCGCCGGCCGCGGGGGCTCGTCGGGAAATCTCGGGCTCGGACTGTATATCGCCGAGCGGATCGTGCACGCGCACAGAGGGCGAATGACGGTCAAGTCATCGGAGCAGGATGGAACCACGTTCACCGTTCACCTGCCGCGCACCGAATAGGGGACTTATTCCGGCGAGTGCAGCCTGATCGGGACGAGGCGGGCGTACCGCGAGAAATCGGCATCCGCGGTGAGAATTGCAAGATTGCGCCTGGCGGCTACAGCGCAAATAAGGAAATCGGCTAACGATCCCTGAACTCCCTTCGCGCGACACAGATTGTTGTAGCCAGCGCCGGTTTCGTGATCCCTGCCATCTACAACGACGTCGGGGAAAGGCCGCAGGCGTGACCTCAGGTCGTCAAACTGATCGCGCCCACGGATCCCCGAGAGAACTTCCTGGCGTATCACGCCGATGATCGTTGCGCGATTCTGTTCGATAAGCTTCGTAAGCTCGTAAGCAACCGGGCTTAGCTCCCGACCTGTTCGCCGCAACAAGAGCGACCACGCCGATGTATCCGCCAGGACCATCATTTACGGCGCCGTTCTCTCTTGTAGTCGTAGTCGGGATAATAGTCGACCTTGCCAGTGAGCTCGAGGATCCCGAGTTGCTTCCTGCGCTGGACGTATTCCTCGAGCGCTTCGGTAACGGTCGCCCTCTTGGTTCGGTGACCACCCACGCGCAGCGCTTCGTTCAACAGCCGGTCGTCTATGGCGAGGTTGGTTGGCATGTGTAACAAGCTACACATCACGTCCGTGGAAGCAAGACGCGCCAAAAGCCGGCCCTTCGCGGGCTCGCGTGAAGACCTCGACATGGCTGAAATGTGGGACCTCATCCCTGAGATCCGGAACGGAAATCACCCCGAGCTATACATTTTCCCGCGATGATTCGGCCAGCGAATACCCGAACGTGAAGATCGGCGTGCCCCGCGAGACGGCCGGCGGGGAAACGCGCGTCGCGCTCGTTCCCGGCGTGATCGCGTCGCTGACTGCGAAAGGCGCCGAGGTGCTCGTCGAGACCGGCGCGGGAACAGCCGCCGGATTTCCGGATGCCGCGTTCACGGGCAAGGGCGCGAAGATCGTATCGCGCGAAGAGCTGTTCTCCGGTGCGGATGTGGTAGTGCAGGTGAGGGCCGGCGGAGATGGCTCCGCGTACCGCGCGGGCCAATCGGTAATCGGCTTCCTCGACCCACTTGGCGCCCCGCAAGAGGTGCAGAAGTTGGCGCGCACCGGCGTGACCGCGTTCTCGATCGAGCTCATGCCGCGCATCACCCGGGCGCAGAGCATGGACGCGCTGTCGTCGCAAGCAAC
>JBPCJJ010000037.1:0-4982 GCA_051005405.1 Gemmatimonadaceae bacterium
GGCTTACGTGAGCGCGTACACTGCGTCGTACATCGCGGGATTTCTGGCACCGTTTGCGCCTGGTGGAATCGGAGTGCGCGAGCCGGCTCTGGTGATTGCGATGACGAGGCTCGGGATCGCGGACACAGCGGACGCGGCCGTGATCGCGGTGGCGTCGCGATTGTGGCTGACCGTTGTGGAGCTCGTTCCCGGATTGATAGCGCTCGCGGTGCATCTGTCGACCAGCCGCAAACAAGCCGGGGGCGGAAAGGGATCGTAGCTGCGGTTACGCGGTAGCACGGCCGGAGCCATAGGTATATTCCCCCACCATGCCCCCGCGCATAAAACCCGCCTCCGCCGAGCTGACGGATTTCTACCGCGCCAGGAGCAACTGGCGCAGCTCCGGCGAGGAAACCACCCGCTTTCGGCGGGCGTCCGCGCTCGCCCGGGTCCCAGTGGGCGCCAGCGTGCTCGACATTGGCGCACGCGAGGGGGGCCTGCGCAGCTACCTGCCCGCCGGCGTAAAGTACCAGGGAATCGACATCACGCCCGAGTTCGCGTCCGACTCGGTCATGACGCGCGACATTTCGGAAGGGATCCCGTTCGCCGACGGATCGTACGATTTCGTGTTCTGCATCGAGGTCCTCGAGCACGTGCCCAACCCGTTCGCGGCATTCGGCGAGATCAACCGGGTTCTGGCCGACGGGGGAGTGCTGGTCGTCTCCGTCCCGAACCCGTACCATCTCAAGGAGATCGTCTGGAATCTGTTCGGCACGCCCGACCGGCAGGGGCACATCTACTCGTGGACCCGCCAGGCCATGACAAAGCTGGGTGAGATGAACGGCTTCCGAATCGACGGTTACGGGGGCACCTATCTGCACCCGCCGGTTCCCGCTCCGCCTCTTCTCGCGCGCTCCGTCATTTACCGATTCATAAAGGATTCATCGCAACCGTGAACAAGGACGATCAGACGTTGAATCCATCGAACAGGCTCGGCCTCCTCTGGGCCAGCCTCGTTTACGCGGCAGCTACGCTCGCGCTCGGCTACCAGGCACTCGCCGGAAAGTTCCTGGCCGGGCCGCATAGCGACGAGTACATCGCCGGTTATGCCTTCCGTGAGTTCGGCGCGGCGTCGCTGCGCGAGAGCGGATCGTTCCCGCTATGGAACCCATACCTGTTCGGCGGCATGCCGTTCGTCGCCGCCATGCACGGCGACATTTTCTATCCGACGTTTCTCCTGCGCATGCTCGTGCCGACCGACGTAGCGATGACGTGGACGTTCCTCATCCACATTTTCCTCGCAGGCCTCTTCGCGTACATGTTCCTGCGCTCAACGGGCTTCGGCTTCGCCGGTGCGCTGCTGGGCGGGCTCGCGTACATGCTGGGCGGGCAGCTCGCATCGCTCGTCTCGCCGGGACACGACGGCAAGCTGTACGTGAGCGCGCTCTTTCCACTCACCTTGTTCGCGCTCACCCGCGGCATCCGCGACGCGAGGCCCTGGGCGTGGGGACTGCTCGCCATCGTCGTCGGTCTCGCGGTCGTCAGCCCGCACCCGCAGCTGCTGCAATACATGCTCCTGGCGTCGGGCGCATATGCGCTCTTCCTGGCGACGCGCGGAACCCGCGCGGGGGAGCTCACGCGAGCGCTCGCCACGCGCCGCCTGGCCCTCGCGCTCGGCGCCGTCGTCATAGGTCTGCTGATCGGCGCGATCCAGTACCTGCCGGTCCGCGAATACGTCGAGTTCTCTCCTCGCGCGGGAGGGATCCGCGACTACGCCGTCGCCACCTCCTACGCCTGGCCGATCGAGGAGCTGCTGGAAGTTTATCTGCCGCAGTTTGCCGGCATCCTTGACTCGTACTGGGGGCGCAACGGAATCCACTTCCATAGTCAGTACATCGGCGCCGCTGTATTGATGCTCGCGTTCGCCGCGTTCGGCGGCGCCCGGCAGAGTGCGCGCAAGTCCGAGATATGGTTCTGGACCGGGACGCTCGTGATCGCCCTCCTTTGGGCGTTCGGGGGTGACACGCCCTTCTACCGTATCCCTTACACGATCGTGCCTGGAACGAAATTCTTTCGCGCGCCGGCAACGGTATTCTTCGTCGGCGCGCTCGCGATCGCGTTCCTCGTCGCGGTTGGAACCGAACGGTTTTTGAGAAGGGAAGTGAAGGCGCGCTATCTGGCGATATGGGCGGGATTCGCGGTGACCATCGCGCTGTTTGCCCTCACCGGGATCCTGGACGGAATCGCCGCGACCATCGCGCGCCCCGAGCTTGTGCAGCTGGTCGATGCGAATTCCGATGCAGTCAAGATCGGCTCGCTCCGGTCGCTCTTCTTCGTGCTTGCGACCGC
This sequence comes from Gemmatimonadaceae bacterium, assembly GCA_051005405.1. GTDB lineage: Bacteria > Gemmatimonadota > Gemmatimonadetes > Gemmatimonadales > Gemmatimonadaceae > JACDCY01. The sequence continues at coordinate 2,329 of JBPCJJ010000037.1, forward strand.
GGGAGTGCTGTACGCGATCATGCAGCGTCGCATCTCGCCGTCGATCGCTACGTGGGCGCTCGTGGCAGTGGTCGCGACGGACCTGTGGAGCGTCATGCGCCACTACTGGATATTCTCGCCGCCAGCCGTGATCACGTATGCATCCGACCCGACAATCGAGTACGTGAAGAGCCAGCCCGAGCCTTCTCGCGTACTGCCCATAAGAATCGGGGAGACGGGATCCCGCGATCCGAATATCACCGGTGACGGCCTCATGAGCCATCACGTGCGCAACGTGCTCGGCTATCACGGCAACGAGCTCGCGCGCTACGACCAGCTCGCCGGCAAGGAACGCGGCTTCGACCAAATAGGCAATCCCAACTTCTGGGAGCTGACCAACGCGCGCTTCCTTCTCACGAACGTGGATTCCCTCCCGCTCGAGGGTGCGACGCGCGTGGTGGGACCCGCGCGCACGGCGGCAGGCACCACGGTGTACTTGTACGACCTGCCGGGCGAGCAACCGTTTGCATGGGTCGCGCCTCTCATAGTCAAGGCGCCGGATGACGCGGTGCTGGCCACGGTGCTCGATCCGCGCTTCGCCGTGCGGAGCGCGGCGCTGTTTGAGCCGGACGCGCCCGTCCAGGCCGTGGAAAATGTCCAATCCTTGCCCGAGGAATCGCCGATCCGCGTTACCACCACGCACTATGCTCCCGGTGACATTGCGCTCACGCTGAGCGAGCCCGCTCCCGCTGGATCGGCGCTCGTGGTAAGCGAGAACTACTACCCCGTGTGGAAGGCAGAGGTGGACGGCAAGCGCACGGCTGTCGGCCGGGTGAATTATTCACTGATCGGAGTCGAGTTGCCCGTCGGTGCGCGGTCCGTCCGCCTTCGCTTTGTGAGCCCGGCTTACGACGCAGGCAAGAAAGTCACTTTGATCGCTCTCGCCGCCGCGTTCGCCTGGCTCGCCGTCGGGCTCGTACAAGCCAGGAGGCGCGTTGCCTGAGCGCGCGCTCGTGGTGGTGCCGACGTACAACGAGCGCGACAACATCTCCCGGCTCATCGACGCCGTTCTGGCGAAGAATCCATCGCTCGAGATCCTCGTCGTCGACGACGCTTCGCCCGATGGAACAGGCGGGATTGTGGCGGCGATCGCGTCCGTAAACGATCGTGTTCACGTCCTGCGCCGAGCCGGCAAGCTCGGCTTGGGCACCGCCTATCTGGCCGGTTTTCGATGGGCGCTGGAACGCGACTATGCCTACGTCTTCGAGATGGACGCGGATTTCTCCCACGACCCGGCATACATCCCGGACTTCTTCAAGGCCGTCCAGTCGGCGGACCTCGTCCTGGGCTCGCGGTACCGCGACCGGAGGGCGAACGTGGTCAACTGGCCCGTCTCCCGGCTCTTCCTTAGTTACTTCGCCAACGTTTACGCGCGCAAAGTCACGGGGCTGCCGATCTGGGACGCCACCGGCGGCTTCAAGTGCTTTCGTAGGAAAGTACTTGAGACGATCAACCTAAACGACGTAAAATCAAACGGTTACGCATTCCAAATCGAGATGACGTTCCGCGCCTGGAAGCACGGATTTCGCATCGTGGAGATCCCGATCGTCTTTGTGGACAGACTCGAGGGCGAGAGCAAGATGTCGAAGAAGATCATGCGGGAGGCAATCTGGATGGTCTGGCGGCTCAGATGGTGGGCTTTCTTGAACAAGATTCCCCGCCGGAACAGCGCTGAATCACGCCGAGCGACGGACCCGGACGCGGCGGCGTGAGCATCTCCGCCCAGGGGCGTGCTTTCTATAAGATGAGCGGATCCGGCAACGATTTCGTTTTCTTCGACTGTCGGACCCAAGCTCCAGGAGAGCTGGAATCGGCGAGCCGGATCAGCGAACTCTGCGCCCGGGGCCATGGAATAGGTGCCGACGGCGTTGTTTTCGTGCTTTCGTCGCCCCATCACGCCTATAGGATGCAGTATTACAACGCCGACGGCTCGCTGGGTGAGCTGTGCGGGAACGCAAGCCTGTGTAGCGTACGTCTGGCCGTCGAGTTCGGCTACGCACCTGCGACAGGGTTCGAGTTTGAGAGCGACGCAGGCACGCTAGCTGCCAGGCTCCGTGACGGGCTGCCGGAGATCGATCTGGCGGCGGTAACGGACGTGCAGCCGGTTTTTACGGCGATCCAGAAGGGCGGGGAGGAAGTCGATCTGGGCTTCGCCCTGTCCGGCGTCCCTCACCTCGTCATCACGTGCCCTGACGTTGAATCAGCGGACATCCTTGGACGTGGCGCAGAGCTGCGATCCCACCCCTCAATGGCGCACGGAGCCAATGTGGACTTTTTGTCCCAGGGGCCGTCAGGCTGGTCGATGCGGACGTACGAGCGCGGAGTCGAGGGCGAAACACTGGCCTGCGGGACCGGCGCCGTCGCATCCGCGATCCTGCTAACCGAGTGGGGGAAAAGTGGCGATCGGGTCTCCATCAAGACCAGGTCTGGACGGACCCTTGAGGTCTCCCTGCGACGGGAAAACGGCGCCTGGCACCCATCGCTGCGTGGCGAAGGACGGATCGTTTTTGAGGGGAAACTGCGCGAGGTTTGAAGCCGCGGGATTACGGTGGCGCTACAGAGGCGTAATTCTGCTCCGGGAGCGATGTTGAATTCTCTTTCTTAGATCGAGACCT